>NZ_AULZ01000028.1 GCF_000422545.1 Desulfocurvibacter africanus subsp. africanus DSM 2603 | reverse complement strand
ATTCAGGGCATCCAGGGCCAGCCGTCTTTTTTCTTCCGATGCTATTGGCATGCAGACCAGCTAACAACGCTCACTAGAATTGCAAGTTGCTTTAAGACGCCAGCTCCGGCGTTGACGGCGCAAGGGAATTGCGCCTACGCCTACGCGGCGGCAAGCCATGCCGACGCATGGCTTGCAGAGCATTTTCAGCAAAATGCTCTATCTTGCTCCACACTTGTTCCTTGTCCTGGAGCCTGTCCACTGAATCTTCCTGCATGCTGCCTGCGCACGGGTCGGAAAGCTGGTAAGGCCGCGGCGAATTGCTTCGTGGCGGTGGCGGCGGCTGCCGGGATGTCAGCTCGGCGTATTAGAGCAATTTGCGTTTGAACTGAGAGAGGGCGCTGCTCTCTCTCAGACTCTCTCCCGGCAGGGAGCGGCGCTCCCTGCACCCCCTTTTTCATTTTATTTGCAAGGTGCTGTACTGGGATACGGAGAGTGCGCAACGAGCATCATTGCCGCCTTGCATGGCGTCTTTCTCGGCGGCCTTCAGCACCTGCGCCATGACCTCGGCTTGCCAGTCGAAATACGGATTGAACGTCAGGCGGGCGTGGATCTTTCCCGGCTCTCTGTAGCCCCAGGCCGAATACCAGACCTGCGCGCCCTCCATGCACTGGCGTAGTCCGTCTTCATCCTGGCCGTTCCAGCATAAGCGCAGGCCTTGCTCGCCGTACAGCGGATTGCGCGGCGAAAACAGCACGCCCATGTGTGAGAACTGGCTTATGCGCTGCTCCGGCAGGTAGTCGCTCCTGACCAGCACGCGCGGCGGAACGCTGGTTCCCTCGGGCAGGCTGCCGTACCAGACCAGGCGACTGGACGGGTGAGTGAAGCGTTTAGTGAAGGTTTCCAGCGTGTGGCGCACGTCGAGGACGGAATCGTGGCGCACGGTCACGAGTAGCGCGGGCTTGTCGTAGGTTTTACGCGCCAACCCGGAGCGGACGGCCGCACTGCTACGGTAGAATTGGGCGAACCCGTTGGTTGGCGTGTTCAGGTAGCGCACCGGAGTCTGTTGCGGCCGATTTGCGTCCGGTATGCGCAGCCAGGGCCGGGCCCAGGCGATCCAGGGCGTGACCCAGTCGTAGGCGCTGTCCGATTTGAAGGCCGGAGAAAACAGCAGCAGCCCCGCAACCTCCGGGTTGTCCAGCGCATAGTCCACGACCAGATTGGCCCCGGTGGAGAACCCGCCCAGATAGACCTGTGCCACTTCCCGCGCCAGGATCGCGGCCTGCTCCCGCACCACCTGTCGCCAATCCGCTAGGCTTGGGTGCATCAGGTCGGCCGGCTGCGTGCCGTGGCCGGGCAGTAGCACGCTGCGGACCAGAAAGCCCTGTCTGGCCAGCTCCGGCCCCAGATCGCAGAACGACCAGGGCGAATCGCCCAGGCCGTGTACCAACAGGACGCCCTTGGAGGGAACGCCGGCCGGTCGCCACTCCTGCGGCATATTCCAGTCCAACTCGGCCGCTTTATCCGGGCCCTGGAAGTGCCGGTGCTCTTCCAGCCACTGGCGCGTTTCGGCCTGGTACAGCGCGAAGCTTGCTTGCCCCAGCGGGGCGACGAAGGTTTGCGTGGACGAGCAGGCCGCCAGGGCCGCCAGCAGGCAAGCCAGCCAAACGCGAACCGGGACGGCGATAAGGGGCTGAAGCAGGACCTTCTGTTTCCGGATTCCCGCCAAGGGCAGTGTGTGCATGTGGCGAGGCCTTCGATGGGACGTGGCCGAGACGGCCGGGTTGTGGGCTGATTCCGCCCGCTTGGCCTTAATGATGGCAAACCCGGCTTGGCCTGTAAACCTTGCCTGGCGTTCCCGCCTGCTTTGGCTCCTTGCGGTCCCCGAAGCGCTCGGCCCGATTGTACGGGATACCTGTGCTCCTGCGGACGTCGAGGCTGCCCGCTATACACTTTTCAACGCTTCACGTGGAACATGGCTCTCGTGGCCTTGGCGCGCACGAAGGGCAGGCCGAAAATTTCGCGGCCCCGCAGCTTGTCTCCGCTCTCGGCCATGCTGCGCGGCAGCCAGGGCATTTAACGCAGGAACCTGGGGCCGTGCGGGCTTCCCGCGTGAGGAGCTTGAGGAGGAACGAGCCCTGTGGGCAGGCAGCCCCTCCTCAAGAACCTTGGATTGAACCGTTAAGCCGTGGGGCTTGTTGCACCGCGGCTGCCGCGCTTCTCCCATAACTTCAGCTCGCCCATCTTCTTGCGGCGATCGCGGGCCAAGCCCTTGGCGATGAGCGATGTGCCCTTCTTGTAGCCCCACTTGGCCTTGTATTCCTTGGGACTCAAGCCGTGCTGGGACAGATGCTTCCTGGTGAGCACCTTGAACTTCTTGCCGCATTCGAGACACTGGACGCTGCGCTCCCGGATGGCCTTGTCCGGCGAGAGTGCGCACTCTTCCTCTTCGCCCTGTGCCTGCGAACCCTCCGGGACAGCCTCCTTCAACCCCTGGCAAATTTTCTTGGTCATGGAAATCATCTCTTCCGGCGTCATCTGCCGGACACCTGCCTGGGCTTTCACGATCTTCAGGGCTTCCTCAAGGTATTCCATCCATCGACCTCCTGGTGCAGCTTGCGGGTCTTACACATGCTCCCCCCATGATTCCGGTCACACTACTCCAGTCGAGCCCTTTCTCAATTAGATTTACGCGCGATACGAACGTAATCCGGATATTAATAAGCAGTGCATGGCCACGCGGCATGACATTCATGACAAGGAGAGGAGTCGGTTTCGTGAGCTGTTCGCGATGTACGACGCGGACTTGCAGCCGCAATGCGAGGGAAGGGTTATGGATTGAAGATGATGCTGGCGCCGAACGAAGCCCGCTTCACGCGCCAGCGTCTACAGAGGCGTGTCGAACGATCCGGCGTAGCCGGTCATCTCCACATAGCCGCGGCCGTGGACCGGGCGGCCGCGCACCGTGCCTTCGGCCCGTACGCTGCCTTCCCAGTAGATGACGCCGGTGGTTTTGCCGGTGCGCATTTCCTGGTCGGCCATGGCCGGGCGGATGGTCACGTCCAGGACCAGCCCCGGTATCTCCAGCCGCCAGCCGGAGGGATAGCGCGCGCCGGTGTGCGGGCTGGTCCAATAGTCCAGCACGGTCAACAGCATGTCGTCCTGACCCAGTTGGATGGGCGAGGCGTCGGGCTGGACGAAGCTGCCGCTGGAAGCATGGCTGCCGGCCTCGAGGCCGTCGCGCAGGAAGAAGGCCATGAGCTCGGTCTGGTCGTCGAACTGCAGGCTCAGCCAATCCCAGCCCACCAGATCCGCTTCCAGCAGTTCCGAGGAGTACTCATGGTCCATCCAGGCCAGTCCCGATACATCCATAGTTCTGCCATTCATCTCGATGCTCCCTTCCGCCCTCAGTCGGGTGAAGGAGTAGTAGCAGCTCGCGCTTTCGGGGCGTCTGCCTTTTTTGCTGTAGCCGTCTTGGCCGTGGGCCACGGGCGGCTTCTCGGGACTAAGACCAAGATGCAGGGCGAAGTCGCCGGTGCGCACGCGCAGCTCCTGGCGATCCGCCCCGATGCTCGCCGACCAGCCTTTGAGAAAGATCCGCACGGCCTCGTCGTCGGTTCCGACAGGAGCCGTTTCATGCGCTACACCGGCCAGCCCGGCGGCTCCACGGGCCATGTCCTGGGCTGTTAGATGCTCTTTCGGCCCCAGGGCGCTCAGGGCGGCATGAGCCATGTAGAGCTGGCTGGCGCGCCAGGTTGAGGAAGGCTCCGGCCATTGTCGGTCGGCCGTGGGTGGAGCCAGCCGCCTGCGGAAGAAGGTCAGCTGGAAGCCGTAGGAGTTCCCTTGCCGGTCTTCAAGGTTGCCAGTCCAGTACCACCACTCGGTGCGGTGGTCGGGATGACTGCCGTGGTCCGCTGGAAACGCGAATCCACACGGCCCGGTGATGCGAGCGTAGCCTTGCGCCACGCCGGACCTCCCAGATCCGTCACTCCCGTTTTCATGCTCAGCAAATGCCATTCCACATATCCCCAGCAGGCAAATAATAGCGGCAATCAATAGACGCGACATGCTTCAATCCTCGCGGCAACAAGCTCCAGACAATGCACATGCTGAGAGATGCTGAACACTATTCGCGTAACGCAAATAAATTCAGCTTTATACAGTGATGATGAACATCCACTAATCATTACCGCTCCCGCAGCACGGCCGCCGGCGGACCGGACGCGGCGATGCGCAACGCGGGCAAGCCCGCGGCCAGGCAGGCCAGGAAGATCAGCGGTAAGCCTAGAGCAAGGGCAAGCCAGTCCACGGAATAGAGAAAGGTCCACCCGAAGGAGACGCGGTTCACCACATAAATCAGGATGGCCGAGAGCAGAAAGCCGCAGGCCGTTCCCGCGGCCAGACCGGCCGTGACCAGCAGGCAGGCTTCCCATAGGATCATTGCTCGCACCTGACCACGGCTTCCGCCCAGGGCCAGCATGGTGCGCACCTCGCGCGAGCGCTCCAGGACCATGACCGTGAGCGCGCCGGCGATGCCCAGAGCGGCTACGGCCAGAGCCACGAGCAGGAGCACGGTGGTCACGGCGAAGGTCTGGTCGAAGATTCGCGCGATCTCCCGGCGCAGTTCGCCGCCTACGCTGGCTTCCAGGCCAAATCCAACAGGGCTGGACAGAATGGCCTGTCGGAAGGCCCTTGCCCGCGCCTCGGGATCGGGGACGGGGAACCACATGCGCACGCCGTTCGGCGCGAACTCGCCGCCCAGCTCTCGCCAGCGGCTGTCCGTGAGGTAGACCACGCCGCCGCGCGTCCGATAGCAGCGAATGATGCCCACGATCTCCTCGTCCAGGCTTACGCCGGCCACCGTGTCGCGATAGCGTTCGCCCAAGCCCAGTCCCGTGCGATTGGCCAGGACCTCGCTCACCAGCACGCCCCGGCCCTGGCCGGTCAGCTCCAAGGCCCGGCGCGGATCGCCACGCAGGAAGAGGAAGCTTCCCAGACCGCGCTGGACAAGGACTTCGAGGTCCATGATCTCCAGTTGATAGGGCGCACCGTCCAGGGACACGGCGATGCGCAGGTAAGGCAGGTTCGCTGCCTCGGCCTTGTGCGCCTCGATCCAGGCCAACGCATCCGGCGGCAGCGGTGTGCGGTAGTCGTTAGCGTCCGAGAGCGCGGGCCGCACGAACAGATCTCCGCTCACGGTCTGCTCCAGCCAGAGAGTGAAGGTGGAGCGGAAGCTCTGCACCATGATCGACAAGGCCAGGAACAGGGCCGTGGCCGTGACCAGCGCGCCCACGGACAAAGCCGTGCGCGCATCGGCCTGACTTACGGCCCTACCGGCCAGCAGGCCAGGCGCGCCGCCCAGGCGGGACACGAACGGCAGGGCCAGGCTGGACACGATGCGCACGAGCCAGGGGCAGAGCAGCGTGAAGCCCGCAAAGAGCAGGAAGATGGCCGCGTAACCCGGCAATGGAAAGGCCTCGGGGCTGGGCAGCAGGCTTATGGGCCAAGCCAGGGCGATCAGCAGCAGCCCTATCAGGGCAGGCCCGTGTACCGGGGCCGCTCTGCCATGAATGCCGGCCATGGTCAGGGCCTCGCGCGGCGGAACAGCGCGGGCCTCACGGGCTGGCTGGAGCGCCGCTGCCACGGATACTCCCACGGTCACGGTCAGGGACAGCAGGGCTTCGGTCGGGCTCACAGACAGAGAGTCCACGTTCACGCGCGTGAACAGGGTGGAGATGGTCGCGTTCACCGCTCTCAGCAGTCTGGGCATGAGCACGAAACTCATGGGCAGCGAGGCCAGCCAGCCGAGCAGGCCCAGGAGCCCGCCCTCGGCCAAAAAGAGCAGCATCAGCACCCTACGCGATGCGCCCAGGGAACGCAGGATGGCCAACTCCCGACGGCGCGAGGCAGCAGCCACCGCCACCAGGCTATAGACCAGGAACATGCCCACGAAGAGCGAAACGAAGCCGAGCACGGTCAGGTTCAGGCGGTAAGCCCCGATCATGGCTTGGCCGCTCTCACGCTCGGCAGATGGCGGTCCCAGGACAGCGCCGGGTGGGAGCAGGGCGCGCACGTCGGCCTCGGTCGCTCCGTGCGTCAGGCGCAGGTCGATGCGGTCCACCAGACCCAGGAGTCCCGTGAGTTCCTGTACCGTGGCCAGATCGGCCAGGGCTATCAGGCCGCCGTCAGCCATGGCCAGACCCTCGTCCGACAGCAAGGCCACGACTTTCATGCGCGCCGTGCGGCCGGCATAGGTCAGCTCCAAGCCGTCACCCTCACGCAGGCCCAGGCGCTCGGCCAACCTTGAGCTTAGGGCCAGACTCCAGGGTTCGACCATGAGCCTGCGCCAGACGCGCACGTCCATGGTCAGTCCGCCGCCGCCATCGTCGCCACTATCGTCACCGCCGCCACGCGAGCCGCCGACCGCCTCGGGCTCGGCCTCGCCCAGGTCGCGCAGAGATGCGTCCAACAGCGGGTCCAGGCCCACGAGGCGGAATGTTTCGCCCGGAGTGGGCTGCGTAAGAGCTGGGGAGGGCTTTGCCTGCCAGAGCGGCTCGCTCCTCCCCAGACCCCACCCACCAGGGCCATTCTCCGGATAAGGCGCGCCCCTGGACCCGCGTTGTTCATTTGTGGGCTGTTCTGTGTCGTCGATTGTGTCCGGGGTGGCAGTGATTTTCGTGGCGTTTACCCAGGCCGTGAGCACCGGCGCGACGATGATGCCGTGCTCGGTGGCCAGGCGCGCCACCAGATCGTCGTCCAGTCTGCCGCCGGGCATGGACACGGACAGTTCGGCCTGACCGGCCAGCAGGTCCATGCTGCGCGTGAAGGACTCCAGGGATGCGTCCACGGCCAAGCGCACGCTGGTGAAGACCGCTGCGCCCAGGCCGATGCCCAGCACCACCGCCAGGGTCCGCCAGAAGCTTCGGCGCAGGTGCCTTAGCCCGAAGCGAGCCTGAAGCGTGAAGAAACCCCGCAGGGTCATGGCGCCATGCGTCGGCCCTTTTATAGAGGGCTGGAGGAGCAAGGGCTTTCGCGGCTCTTGGGCAGGCGGCTTCGGCATCAGTCCGCCACTGGCTGCGTCAGCCTTCCATCGGTCAGAAGCAGGCGCAGGGTTGCGTAGGGATCTGCCAGGTTGGCGTGGGTGGCCACGATGACCGTGCGGCCCATGATGCGGTTGAGCTCGGCCAGCAGGGCCACAACGGCATGGCTGCTCTCGCTGTCCAGGTTGCCAGTGGGCTCGTCGGCCAGGATGATTGCCGGGTCGTTGATAAGCGCGCGGGCGATGGCCGTACGCTGCATCTCGCCGCCCGAGAGTTGGGCCGGGGAGTGGCCCACGCGCGGGGCCATGCCCAGCCAATCCAGCAGCTCCATGGCCCGGCCGCGAGACGCACGCTCGTCCCGACCGGCCAAAAGCGCTGGCAGCAGCACGTTCTCCAGCACGTTCATGGTGGGCATGAGATTGAAGGATTGGAAAACCATGCCCACGATGCGTCGACGGAAATCGGTCAGCTCGGCCTCGCCAGCATTGACCAGGTCCACGCCGGCTACCCGCAGAGAGCCGGACGTTGGCCGGTCCAGCCCGGCCAACAGAGCCAGCAAAGTGCTTTTGCCCGAGCCGCTGGCGCCCTTGAGCACGACCATGGCCCCGGCCGGCACGCGCAGGTCCACCCCGCGCAGCCCGGCCACGCCGGACTCGCCTATGGGGTAGACGCGCGTGAGGCTGTTCGCGCTGATGATGCTGTCAGCCGGGGACAGGGTGGAATGGTTCACGTGAAACATTTCCATGCCACACACGTAGCGGAAAAGCAGGCCGGGAGGAAGCCATGCCCGGACATCCATGAGTGGCCATGGCTGCTTGCAGATGAAATTCGCGGGTCCAGTGCGTCGTTACGCCCTGGTGGGATGGGTCCGGGAAGGAGCGAGCCGCTCTGGCAGGCAAAGCCCTTACCAGTTCTTCACTCTTTGTCGGCCGAGGCGAGCACCACGCGGTTGCGGCCAAGCCGCTTGCCCTCGTACAGGGCACGATCCGCGGCGTCGGCCAGGGTGTGGGCATCGGGGAACTCGGGGAAGGTGGCTATGCCGCAGCTGAAGGTCACTCGGAACGTGGCTCCGTCCGCACTCTGGTCCATGTCGGCGAACGCCGCGCGGATCCTGTCCAGCAGTTCGGCCGCGTGGTCCCGGTCGTCGATGTCCAGCAGGATGACCGCGAATTCCTCGCCGCCGTAGCGGCCTACCACGTCCGACACGCGCAGCCGCTGCTTGAGGACCTTGGCCAGGATCTTGAGCACCTTGTCGCCGACGAGGTGACCGTATGTGTCGTTGACGTTCTTGAAGTGGTCCAGGTCGATCATGGCGAAGGCCAGGCGCGCGCCGATGCGCCGAGCGCGGCTGCATTCGGATTCAAGGCGGATCTTGAGGCTCGTGTGGTTGAGCAGGTTGGTCAGGCTGTCGCGGGTGAGCATGGAGCGCAATACGCGATAGCGCCGCACCCGGCTCTGGATGGCCGCCACCAGGTGGTCCGGGCGCATGGTCTTGGACAGGAAATCGTCCGCCCCCAGGCTGACGGCCGAGAGCTGCTTGGAGACGTCCTCCTCCATGGACAGGTAGACGATGGGGATGGACACGTATTTTTCGAACTGGCGCAGGACCGCCGCCATTTCCGTGCCGTCGACCCCGGGCATGTACAGGTCCATGAGGATGATGTCCGGGTTGAAGTCGGTCAGAGGCTCCAGGAGCTGCATGGGATCGTTGACCACATAGGTCACCCAGCCCTTCTCTTGGAAAACCAGTTCGTAGACCCTGGACAAGGTGCGGTCGTCGTCCACGATCATGATGCGGTAGGGTTCGGACATGGCCGAGGACAGCAGCGTGTCGAGCTTGTCCACCAAGGCCGCCACGTTGACCGGTCTGGTGAAATAGGCCGTGGCGCCGGCCCTTGCCGCGGCCAGCCGCTCGTTCAATTCATCGGGGCCCGTGACCACGAGCAGCGGAGCGCCATGGTATTCATCGCCCTGGGCTTGCGGGGTGGAGACCAGGTCCAGGCAGCTTTCCAGCATGGCGCAGTCAAGCACCAGGGCAGCAGGCCTAATGGTGGCGATCAGCGCGGCGGCATCCTTGACCGTGGCGGCGTGTCGCGCGGGGTAACCGAAGCTGGCCACTTGGCTGGCCAGCCAACTGGCGTGGCGGGCGTCTTCGGAAACCACCAGAACCTCTTCCACGCGCTGCTTGAGCGGCCTGGGCTCGATTTTGGCCAGGGGCCGTATGATGAACGAAGGGCCGGCCCGCTGCTGGGACTCGATGGTGTGCTCCAGGCTGGCCAGCAGGTGGCGGAAGGAGCGGTATTCGTCCTCGCCGGGCATGCCGCCGCGTCCCAGACAGGCCGCGAGCTTGAGTTCCAAGGTCATGGCCACGGCGCTCACGTCGGCAAAGCCCAGGCTGGCGCTGGACGCGGCCAGTTCGGTCACCCTTCCCAGAATGGCCTCCAGGGATTCCTGTTGGGGCTCATTCAGGAATATATCGAAGGCGCGCCGGATTTCCCGGAAGGATCGCTTGAGATCCTGGGCGTACTGACCCCTGGGCTTATCCAACTCTTGGGAGCATTCTTTGCTGATCGGAGACATCCATTCCTCATCCGTGGCAAAAATCGCGGCGGAACCACCACTATTGCTGGTTCTATCCCATTCGCATGGGTCTGCCAACGAGAGGAGGGAAAAGAAGATAAAGTTACGACCCCGGCATGAGATATCCGAGGGCTACGACTAACCGGCGACAAAGATCCGGTTGCGTCCCAGCTCCTTGGCCTTGTACATGGCCCGGTCCGCTGCTTGGCATAGCTCTTCGGCACTGTGACCGCCCGAGGACAGAGCCAGGCCGCAGCTGAAGGTCACACTGAACTCGCGATCGCCGCCGCGATGGCGGATGCGGGCGAAACCCTTGCGGATCGAGTCCATGATGGCCAGGGCTTCGCGCTCGCCCTGCACGTCCACGAGGATGACCGCGAACTCCTCGCCGCCGTAGCGGCCGACGATGTCGACCTTGCGCAGGCGTCGTTTGAGGGTCTTGGCCAGGGATTTGAGCACCAGGTCGCCGGTGAGATGGCCGTAGGTGTCGTTGACGCTCTTGAAGCGATCCAGGTCTATCATGGCCAGGGCCAGCGTGGCGCGCTGGCGCTGCGTGCGGGACAGTTCGGAAGCCAGGCGGAGCTTGATGTTCGTGTGGTTCACGAGCCCGGTCAGGCTGTCGCGATCCATGAGCCTGCGCATATCCCGCGAGCGTCCAAGCCGCCCTTCCAACGCCCTGACCAGCATTATCGGGTCCATGTCCTTGGGCAGGATGTCGTCGCCGCCGCGGATCATGGCCGCCATGCGCGTGGCCATGTCGCCGCAGGACGAAAGAAAGACGATGGGCAGGCCTATGTGTTCGTCCTTCTGGCGGATGACCTCGGCCAACTCCATGCCGCTGCACTCGGGCATGTACAGGTCCATGAGAATCAAATCGGGCCGGAATTCGGTCATGCGCTCCAGGGCCTGCAAGGGATTACCCATGATAAGCGGCTGCCAACCGCGATTGGACAAGGCTTGAGCCGTGCGTTCCGCGGCCTGTCGGTCGTCATCCACCACCAGGATGCGGTAGGGCTCGCGGCCTGGTCCGGCTATGAGCGCGTCCAGCTTGTCCACTAACGCGGCCGGGTTGACGGGCTTGGTAAGGAAGGCCGACGCGCCGCAACGCACGGCCAGCAGCCGGAGCAGAAGATCGTCGCGGCCCGAGACTACCAGCACCGGCACGCAGCTCTCCACCAGGCTGGTTTCGCCGATGACACATATGAGCTCGTGCATGCGCCCCTCGCGCACCGGGCTGTCCAGGATGACTGCCGCGGGCAGGACCTCCATGACCATATCCTGCAGGGCCAGCATGTCCGGGAAGATGCGCAGGCTGTAGCCGAAGCCTTCGAGTTGGCCGGCCAATTCCTTGGCTGCCCGGGAGTCCGAGTCGTAGACGTAGATGTCGTTCGTGCGCGCCATGGGGCAGAATTCGCCGGCCGCAATCTCGCTGAGCCGGGTAGGATGCTCCGACCGCGGCAGGCCGAGTTCACGGGCGAGCTCTTCAAGCAACGCGTCGACCTTCTGGGCAATATCGGCCGCCGGAGACAGGGTCGTGTCCAGGTACGTGGCCAGTTTGTCCGCTGCGCGGAGAGCAAGGTTCGCTGCGTTTTCGCGACCCGTGAGCGCGGTCAGGCCGGTCAGCAGGCGCAGCCAGCCGTGGGTGCTGCGCAGGAGCTGTGCGTCCGGCCGCTCCCCGTAGGCATCCCAGACGTTGCGAAGCTCGCCAAGCTTGCCGCGCAGGTCGGCGGCGTAGCGCTTCTGGCGCTTCTCGCGCTCCATCTCGCGTCTGCACGGCGTGACTTGCTGGCTTGGGAATTGCGCCGTCATGGATTACCCTTGGTTGGGGCTGGGCTGCCGACGGAATCCGGCTTCCGGCAAGTCGGTCCATCAGCGTCCGGTCACGGACACGACTGAAGCATACCCTTGTTTTTCCAGGGAGGCAAAGCAGTTGCGCACGAATGGACGCAGGGGCACAATCAGCGGAGGCTCTGGAAGGGGTGGCCGGAAGGCGCCAGGTAGGGGGGCGGGCTCGCGCCGTTGTCCTGGCGATAGGCGAGTCTCCAGCACTGTTGGTAGCCCTTGGGCGCCAGGCAGTAGGTGTCCACGATCATGCGCAGCCCATCGCGAGGCTCGGCGCCGAACAGGCGGTAGAAGGCGCAATCGTTCTTGAAAGGGCATTCAGGAATCATGCGTGATCCTTTATTGGTCCTGTAGAACGTTCGCGGCGATATATATACCTTTTCCTGTTCATGGCAAGAGATTTTGAACTTTATTGCATCGCCTATGCGGTTCGCAAAACGATATCGAACCGCACGCAGGGAGATGATATGAACGCTGACACGGGTAAACTGTACATCATAATGGTCGGCCTGCCGGCCATGGGCAAATCCACGGTGGCCTCCAAGCTCAAGGAGAACTTCCTGGGCGAAGGAGTGGCCGTTGAGATCTTCAACAACGGCGACTTGCGCCGCGCAATGCTCAAGGAGAACACCTCCAGGCCCGACTTCTACGACCCGGACAATCAGGAGGGCGCTTCAAAGCGCGAGCACATCGCGCTCATCAACATAGGAAGAGCCAAGGATTATCTGGCCAGCCACGGCCAAGTGGCCATCCTGGACGCCACCAACGTGAGCCGCAAGCGGCGGCGGACCATCGAGGCCATTCTGAAGGACCACCCCCTGCTGTTCATCGAGTGCGTCAACGACGATCCCGAAATGCTGTCAGCAAGCATCACGCGCAAGACCAAGCTGTCGGAGTTCGCCCACCTCTCGCCGGCCGAGGCTTACAAGAGCTTCGAGAGGCGTATCTCCTACTACAAGCACATCCATGCGCCGCTTGGGGAGGAGGAGAACTACTTCGTCCTGGACAGCCTGAACAACCGCATCCTGCGCGAGCGCGTCTGCGGCCGCATGCCCTACTTCGTCAAGGTGCGCGACCTGCTCGTGTCCGATTGGGTCAAGAATCTCTTCCTGCTGCGCCATGGCGAGACGTTCTTTAATCTGGAGAACCGCATCGGCGGCGATTCGAAGCTGACCGACACGGGCATGGCTCAGGCCAAGGCCCTGGCCCGCCATTTCCGCACCCTGCACTTGCCCTACGTGTTCACGAGCACCAAGCGCCGCACTCTGGAAACGGCCCGGCCCATCGCCAACATGCAGGACCGCTGCGAGATCATCACCCTTCCGGAGTTCGACGAAATCGACGCCGGCCAATGCGACGGCATGCGCTATGAAGATATCCGCGAGAACATGCCCGAGGTGTCCAAAGCCCGCGCCGCGGACAAATACAACTACGTCTACCCGGCGGGCGAGGGCTACGCGACCCTCAAGGAACGCGTGGACCGCGGCATCAAGAAAGCACTGTACCTGTCGGGCAACTCGGACAACATCATAATCGTAGGCCATCAGGCCGTGAACCGCATGATCCTGTCGCACTTCCTCTACCGCCGCACGGAGGACGTGCCCTACATCTACATCCCCCAGGACAGGTATTTCCATATTATCTCGACGCAGAACAAGAAGCTCTTCGAGCTGAGGAGGTACTGATCCTCGCGGATGCCTGCGAGGTCTTCAGCCTCCGCGCCGCTCCAGCGGGCCGCCGCATTCCTGGCAGGATTGGCCCAGCGGGTAGAGCAGCAGGAGCACAGCCAATACCGGCCAGATGAAGATGAGCGGCCAGAAGAAGAATGAGAAAAGGATAAGCACGACGGCCAGAGTCCACAGAATGATGCCCGCCGGGCCGAGCCGCGCCTTGGTGTTCGTGCCGCAGACCCTGCAGTAGTGCTCGCGTCGAAGAAGTACCATGAGTCCTCCTTGCTCCTTGGCCCCGTCTTTCGCCGGTGGTAGCCGCGAGCATACGCGAGAGCCTCGGCGCATGCAGCTATGCAGGGTCGCCTAGTCTCTAACGAGTAGGAGGTCTTACCAGAGTAGGATGCTTTACCAGCGCCGCGAGAGCAGCCGCCTGGAAGCCAGGGGGATATGCTGCACGAGTTGATCGCCCAGGCGGTTGAGCGGCACGATGTGGCCGTCGATGACCACGGCTCGCGGATAGAAGCTGAGCCCTCGGTAGGCCCGGGGAATCTGGAAGCCGTTCTTGCGCGACAGGATGGCCGAGACTTTGCGGCAGGGGGCGTAGATGATGAGCGCCTCGGGAAAGAAGCCCGCGCGCATGATGCCGGAGCCGTAGACCGAGAGCAGCGTCTGGTTGATGAGCGTGAAATCCTCGCGGCCCAGGCGTTCGTGCATGGCGGCCACGGTCTCGTTGCTGACGAAGGTCGGCGTCTTGGGCATGATCCGGTAGACTTCACGCTCCTTGGCGTTGCCCAAAACCACCTCTCCCACACCCAGGTCGCGGAAGAACTGGCCGGTCCGAGCACCCACTTTTTCGTCGATCTCGATGCCCACTGCATGGATGTTTTTGCAGCCGTTGCGCCAGGCTTGAACCACTTCGGCCAGCAATAGGATGCC
Source organism: Desulfocurvibacter africanus subsp. africanus DSM 2603 (assembly GCF_000422545.1). Taxonomy (NCBI): domain Bacteria; kingdom Pseudomonadati; phylum Thermodesulfobacteriota; class Desulfovibrionia; order Desulfovibrionales; family Desulfovibrionaceae; genus Desulfocurvibacter; species Desulfocurvibacter africanus. Next base: position 29,356 of record NZ_AULZ01000028.1, on the reverse strand, counting down.
CGAGCCGGTGCCGATGTCCAAGCCCCGATACTCTGAGTCCCAGGGCAGGGGCGTGGATGCGATGGAACGAAAGATGTGCGCTGTCTTGGGCACGTCGACCAGCATGCGCAAGGCGAAGCTCCAGTCCCGCAGCCTGGCCATGAGCTCTGCGTCGGACTGCGCGTCTTCATCCCTATGCCGCGCGAAAAGCTCGAACAGGCCGGTGATCTCCCCCAGATCCAGAGCATGCTTGTGCGATCCGGGATGCACGTAAGCATGGAAATATTTGACCACCAGGTTGAGCACGGTCGCATCGCTCACGTCCACGTTGGGATCACACAGCAGCGCGATGTCGCGTATGAGCGGCGTGCGCCGGTAGATCTCGGGCCGCAGAATATCCCGTGACGGCAATGGCTGCCGCAGCAGCTCAAGAGCGGCGGAGCGATGATACAAGTCCGGCGCCGGAGGAGGAACCATGCCGAATCACTCCTTCTTGTGATGCGTTCTCGCCTGACGGTTCAGGTGGGAAAACTTTTCCCCTGTCGGGTGTAATCGCAAGAAGAGTGCCTGGCGGAAGATAGCCATTCGCCAGACATGGCACAGGAGCCTGAGCCTTGGATCAACAATCAAAGCTTGCTGATAAAGCTGCCAGAAGTGATGTTGTCGATTAGGCTGTAGGTGGGTTGCCTTGCCTTCTCATAACACCAAAATCTATAGAAGTGTCTATTAAGAATAATGTGCATATTCACCAGGTGCTTTATAAAGAAAATGGTGTAAATCCATTATTCTTTCAGGGAGGTGGCTGTTATGCGCAGAGGCTCTCAGGTCTGCCTGTGGCTTCAACTCGTTGGGCTTGCCTTTCTTTCAGCACTAGATTTATCCAGCGCCCCTTCTGCAGGGGCGGCAACGTGGTATGTTAGCACTGTCGATAACGGGATATTCACTGGCGATTCTTGGAGCAGTTCATTCATATCAATTCAAGATGCCCTGGATGCAGCTCAAGATGGAGATTTTATATGGATACGCTCTGGAATATATATTATTGAATCACCAATTCTAGTTGATAAGCATGTCGCCATCATTGGCGGGTTCGAAGGCATTGAAAATCATCCGAGCGAAAGGCCATCTGGTTTTTATTCCACTGTGGATGTAAATGGCGAAGGTGCTGGCATGAGGATAACCAAAGATGCAAAACTCGAGAGACTTATTATACAAAATGCCAATACCGAAACATTGGATCTTACCTGGGATCCTGACATAGCAAAGTATTTGCTAGGCGCAGCCATTTACGCGGAGAACTGTTCACTGGAAATACATGACTGCATCATTCAGGACTGCATTGCCGATGAAGATGGAAGCGGTTCCATCCGAGCCAATAATTGCGACTTGGATATAAGCGATTGTCAGATATTAAGATGTCGCGGGGGCGGGATGTGGGGGGAAGCGCTAGGGCTCTATTTTGAAAATTGCACGGGCAACGTGGTGAATCTTCTGGTTGATGACTGCTTCGGAGGTGCGCGCGTTGAACTAGGGGCCGTAGCTTTCAATCGGTGCACATTTAGAAAAATACAAGGAACGCGCGTTTACGGGCCTTTGTTTACTTTCGATGGTGATCACACGGTCAGCGAGTCTAAATTCATGGGTTTAGTCAAGGGGTATTGTGAGTTAATAGGATCAACCATTGAACGTTCACTTTTCGATGACTTTACAACTGTGCAGGCAGAAAGCTCTTCCATTTACAATTGCGCGTTTACCAGTTCCTTGCGTATCACTAATTCAAGGTTGGTAAACTGTACGCATGTCCTGAGGGTTCTTTCCGAACCGATTTATTCGTTCTCTGCTGCCGGGAGTTCTACAATTGCAAACAGCATAATCTGGCCTGCAAACTTTCAGGATGAAGCAAACATGCAGATAGATTCTGGAACTGTCGTTACTCATTCATTGATATATGGCGGGTTCGAAGGTGAAGGCAACTTGGATGCAGACCCGCTGTTCGTTGATCCATCCAGTTCTAATTACAGTTTGCAGCGAGAGTCGCCTTGCATAGACGCTGGAACTGAAGATATCGACGATCTCCCCAAGACGGATATGAATGGAGTTCGAAGAGTCATTGGATCGGCCCCTGATATGGGCGCATATGAGTACTCCAGGCTTCCTCTTGGCTCATTGTGCCCGCTTATTCTCTCCGGCTCATGAATGCCGCTGGTGATCGGGAGCGCTGTCCCAGACTGCCGGGCAGCGCTTCTTTCGGTTCCAACGCGCATTGGTTTAGCTGCTCGTTTGGCCGGGCTTAATTCGGAAACTCTTCAGTCTGCGCACCCGCTCCAGCACCGGCGGATGGCTGTAGTGCAGGAATACGTGCAGCGGGTGCGGCGTGAGGTTGCTCAGGTTGTCCACGCTGAGCTTCTTGAGGGCGCGGGCCATGGCCTCGGGCTTGCCGGTGGTGGCGGCGGCGAAGGCGTCGGCTTGGCGTTCATGGCGGCGGCTGAGCAGTCCCGAGAGAACCGACAAAACCAGCGACACGGGCGTGTAGAGGATAAGGAAAAAGACCAGCCCGGCGTGGACGCTCATGCGTTCCATGCCAAAGGCAGCGAACAAACCGGGGCTGGCGATGAACACTTGCATGAGCCCGAAGAGCAGGCCGGTCTTGAGCACGGACGCCGCAAGCATGCGCTTGATGTGGCCGAGCCTGGAATGCCCTATCTCGTGGGCCAGCACGGCCAGGATCTCGTCGTTGTCGTGGCGCGAGAGCAATGTGTCGAACAAGGCGATGCGCTTGCGCTTGCCAAGGCCGGTGAAGAAGGCGTTGGACTTGCTGGAGCGGCGCGAGCCATCCATGACGAAAATGCCCGTGAGGTCGAAACCCTGCCTGTGCGCGAAGTCCTCGATGCGCTCGCGCAGGGGACCGGGCTCTAGCGGCGTGAACTTGTTGAACAGGGGCAGGATGAGCGTGGGGCCGATGGCCGCGAGGAGGAGCGAAACAGCAGCGGTTAAACCCCAGGCCGCCAGCCAGGCCCAGTCGCCGAGGGTCTGAAAGAACCACAGCAGCGCGGCCAGCAACGGCGCGCCGATGAGCATGGATAGGGCCAGGCCCTTGAGCCTGTCCTTGACGAACAGGGCTGGTGTGGTTCTGTTGAATCCGAAACGTTCCTCGATGACAAAGGTATTGTATACCTGGAATGGTAGCGACAGTATCCCGCTGACCAGGGCCAGGACTCCCATGAAGAGCAGGCCCGTGGCGATCTCGGGCAGACCCAGGGAAAGCAGCCACTGATCCAGGACATTGAACCAGCCCAGGACGATGGCGGCTATAAGCAGTGGGCTCTCCAGCCAGTCCGACAGGGCGGAGAGCTTCTGGTTAGCCCGAGTGTAATGCTGGGAACGGCGGTACTCGTCCGGGTCGTACACGCCCTGGAATTCGGACGGCAGCTCGGGCGACAGATTGCGGGCGTTGAGCAGGCGCGAGAGGTTCTCCAGCGCGAAGGCGGCCAGTATGGCTGCAAGGATGACAACAAAGTATATGTTCATGGTGAGCTGGGTTTGCAGGGACATGCTAGGGAGCCGCCGGTGAGCGCGGCCATCCGCTTCCACGGCGAGCTGGCCGGACTCATGGGCCCGGCTGCGCGCGCCAAGGGGTTAGCATATCCTGTGGATCGGCGCGCGTCCATCAAGGACGTCATCGAGGCCCTCGGCGTGCCGCACAGCGAGGTCTATGCCATAGAGGTGAAAGACCGGGCCGTGGACTTCGGCTACCTGCTGGAGGACGGCGCGCAGGTTGACGTGCACCCGGCCAAGCCGCCCGTGGACGTGACCAAGCCCACGCTACTGCGTCCAGAGCCACTGCCTTGGACGCGTTTCGTGGTGGACGTGAACGTGGGCCGGCTGGCCAACCTGTTGCGCATCCTTGGCCTGGATGCCGCCTTCGATAACGGCTGGGATGACGAGGCCATTGCGGACATCGCCGTGACCGAAGGCCGTATCGTGCTTTCGCGCGACCGCGACCTGCTCAAGCGCGCCAAGGTCGTCCATGGCCGGCTCATGCGCGCCGAGCATCCCGAGGAGCAATTGCGCGAGGTCCTGCATTTGTTCGGCATCCAAGGGCCCTTTGCGCTCTTCTCGCGCTGTCTGCGCTGTAATACGCCGCTCGAGCCCGTGGACAAGCAGGCCATCCTGCACCGGCTGCTGCCCAAGACGATTAAGTACTACGACGTTTTTTCCATGTGCCCGTCCTGCGGGCGCATCTACTGGGCCGGCTCGCACTACGAAAAGGTCAGTGAGCGGCTGCGCGGCCTGGGCCTGGGGCCGGAGGGGAGCATGACGGACGAGGAGCGGAGCTAAGCTTTTCCGCGCCTTGTCGGTCATTATCCCACCCCTTGTCGGCTGTCGCACCGATAGTCTGTTCCAGCGCCTCCTGTAAGAACTGGATGCAATCCCAAGGAGGTTCCCATGTTCAGAGCCCGCGATATGCTTGAGCACCACAAGGCTGCCGGCCGCATGGACCGCGAGAGTCTGGTTCGCTGCATCGAGTCCTGCTACGAGTGCGCCCAGACCTGCGCCATGTGCGCCGACGCCTGCCTAGCCGAGGACGAGGTCAAACGCCTGGCCCGCTGCATCCGTCTTGATTTGGATTGCATGGACATCTGCGTGGCCACGGGCAACGCCCTGTCGCGCCAGGTCGGCTTGGAGCCAACGATCCAGCGTGCACAAGTCGAGGCCTGCATGGAGGCCTGCCGCGTGTGCGCCGACGAGTGCGACAAGCACGCCAAGATGCACGAGCACTGCCGCATCTGCTCCGAGATGTGCGACACATGCAAAAACGCCTGCAAGGTCCTGCTGGGCAACCTCGAGGCCAAGGCCGCTTGATGCGCGCGGCCGCCCTGCAAGCGCGAAGGCGGCCTTGGCCGTGTCAACGTGCCTGCAGGGCTGGCTTTCAGTCTTCAGACGGGCGAGTCAGGCCTTAAAAGCGTTCGAACTCAAGGTCCGACGCGTCGTCCAGACTCAAGGTTACCTTTTTATGCCTTGTCTTGCCCGCATTGAGACGTGCGGGTAGTTTCGCCTTTGGGGCCGCCAGGGTTGCCGTCAGTCTTGCTGGACATGCGGCGCGCGCCGAACGCTCGGCGCCGATCTTGAAAAAAGTCATGGTCTGCTGGAGTTGCTCGGCCTGGCTGGAGAGCTCCTCGCTCGTGGAGGACATCTCCTCGGAAGCAGCCGCGTTCTGCTGCACGACCTTGTCGAGCTCCTGGATGGTCGCCTTTTGGCTCTCCACGTTGTCGATGTACACGCCGGTGCCGATCCACATGTCGGTGCCGGGGATCATTTCCGAGTAGGCCAGCTTGGGCTGGTCACCCATGCCCGGCTTGGCGAAGATATAAGTAACGAAACCGCCCCCGGCCTCGGCTTGGCGATGCATTTCGTGCACGTACCTGATGCCGTTGGTGTCCTTGTTCTGGCCGAGGTCCTTGCCCTGTAATTCTTTTTTGGGCGGGAGGGCCACGTTCATGGTTCCTCTGTAAACGAAATAGTAGCCGGACTTATCCTCCTCGAAACGGATGGGATCCACGAGCCAGCGGATGATTTCGATCTGCGCTTCAGGGGTGTCGGCATCGCGCAGGGTTTGGCCGATGGCCAGGGCCATGGAGTGCGTTGCCACCTGCAACCTGTCCTTGTGGCCCTGGATCATGACCTCTTCAACCGCAGTCAGGCCAAGATTCTTCGTTTTCAGTGATATGCAGAAAGGCTAGAATGGCTGCAGATATGAAAATGGTCATTATAAGCAGCAAAAGATAAATTCTTTTGCCAATAGTAACACGTTTGAACATGCCATCTCCTCACGCAGCTTTTATGCCAACCAATTTGTAAGCGTATTCTTGTCGGGTGGTGGCATCTTGCCACCAAGATTTAATGAGGTGCAAGCAGTACTTTGCCGACAAAATCTTAATACACGACTCAACTGGAATACACCATTCGATACCCTATTATTCTGTTTTATCTTCATTTTATTTGATCTTGTTTAATTTTTGTATTGTATACAGCTTCACAAACAAGTGCCTATGCATAATTTTTAATTCGCAGATGAACGACGCCATCAATAACGGATCACTGTTACAGCAAGTCCCCAGGCTTTCCGTCAGCACGGATTCTGTACTTGTGTTTGGATTTCAAACATTATCGATTGCTTGCCGCAATCATGTTTGTCTCACACGTTTGCATGATTGGAAAAGCCGGACCGGTTCATTACAATAACCCACCGACGGGACGCTATTGGAGGCAAGATCTTCCACCCAAATTGTCCATCCCGTCCACGAGGAGGCGCACGCTCATGTCTACCATCCACCATTGCCGAATTCGGCTTGCCAGCCTCCCGCTTTTCCTGCTCGTTCTGCTGCTCTTGTGCCCGCCTGCCTGGGCCGGGCCTGGAATCGGCTTCCTGTGGCAGGTGAAGGGAGAAAAGCCTTTGTATCTCCTTGGCTCAATTCACTTGGCCGAACCGGGCCTGTATCCCCTTGACCCTGCATTGCAACGTGTTTTCGAGGCTTCGGATGTCCTGGTGGTGGAGGCTGACGTGACCGGTCCGGCCGAGGAGCGGGCGGCCCGGCTGTTCATGGAGCGCGGCATGCTTCCGGCCGGCGAGAGCCTGGAGCAACGCCTGCCAGCCAAGACGCTGGAGCGCCTCAAGGCGCGCGGGGTGGACCTGGGGAATCTCGGCTTCATGCGGCCATGGGCCCTGGCCTTGGTGCTCCAGAGCAACGAACTGGCCCGGCTTGGTTATGATCCGGATTTAGGCGTGGACGTGCATTTTCTGCGCTTGGCGCATACGCGAGGCATGAAGGTGGAGGAACTGGAGGGATTGGAAGCCCAGTACGATCTTTTCGCCGACATGGACCCGCCTGAAGAGGAAGCTTTTCTGGCCCAGACCCTGGACGAGCTGGACACCGTCGGCAGTCTTGGCAAAGAGATACTGGCTGCCTGGCGTGCTGGAGACGCTAGAGCTCTTGAGCAGGTCATCTTTTCCGGGCTGGGTGACGACCCGCTGGCCAAGCGCATCCACGAGCATATTTTCTTTGAGCGCAACCGGACCATGGCCGCCAAGATAGAGCGTTATCTTAAGAACGGCCGTGCCGCCTTCGTGATCGTTGGCGCCGGGCATGTAGTGGGCGAGCAGGGGCTGGTGGCTTTGCTGAAACAAAGGGGCCATGTGCTGACGAAGGTCGAATCCGGCGTTCCTGAAATCATTACCCAGCCATCCCGTCAAGCCGCGCAGGCATCGCGTGCCGGGCAGGTCCCCGCCCGTTAAGCCCTGTCCTGAAACCTTACCGGGAATGCGGGTCGCCTTAAGGCGATACACACATTAGAGCAGTTCTCTATTGAGCTGGCCAATACCCGCAGGCCCTGAACCACCCCAGTGCATCTTCGGGAGTGATGCTGTTCAGGGCCTGCGCCAGCGCCTCGTTCAGAGCCTCTTGCGTGCGAGCCTTGAGTCCTCGCAAGACGGCTTTCACTTTGCTCCACATCTGTTCAATCGGATTTAGGTCGGGAGAGTATGGGGGCAGCGGCCAATATCTGGCTCCGGCTTGCCTGACCAGCTCTCTTGCCTGCGCGTCCCTGTGTGCCGACAGATTGTCCGCAACGACAATGTCTCCTGGCCTAAGCGCTTTGGTCAGGACTTCACGTACATACTCCCGAAACACAACGCCGCTCGTCGACCCCTTGATGGCCATGCACTCGGTTGTGCCATCCAGACGGATGGAGGAGATCATGGTCGTGGTATTCCAGTGCCCGCCAGGGGCTCGGTCGTGGCACCTTCGTCCGCCTTTGGCCCGTCCTCTGAGTCTGGTCATGTTCGTAGCCGCGCCCGATTCATCCAAAAAGACAAAGCGGTGCGGATCAATGCCTCTTTGCATGATCCGCCAGATGCGGCGAGCGAACTTGATGTCAGCTCTGTCCTGCTCGTCGGCTCGCAGTGTTTTTTTTACATCTGTATCCAAGCCGCCGCAGGGCCCTGTGAACAGTCGAGATATGAATATCACGGGAAAGAGCCGCTTTAAGCTCTTCCAAGGTCATATCTGGCCTTTGTTTCACCAGGTCATCGAGCCGGGCCATCTCTTCTTCACTTAAGGCGAGCGGGCGGTGCCCACGGGGTTTTGGCGCAGTCTGCCCCAATTTGCTCAGGAAAACCCAACGGCGAACGGATCTCTCACCAACTCCAAGCACTTTGGCTATGGTCTTGGGGTGCTCGCCAGCCCTGCGCGCAGCCAAGGCGCGCTGCCTGATTTCTGCTGATGCGATTGCCATGCTGATCAGCTAATCACGGTCCACACATTTGCAAGCTGCTTTAAATGCGGGGTCCAGGGGGCCTCGCTCCCTGGTGGGTGGGGTTCGGGGAGGGCAACGCCCTTCCCGGCTCTTACGCCTCGTTTCAGTATCTTCGCGCTGCCTGCAGCATCCACATGTCCGCCAGGGTGAGCAGCACCATAGCCTTGAGCACCGGCACGATGCGCGGAATGGCCGAGATGTCGTGGCGGCCGCCAATGGTAATGGTGGTGGCCTGACCGTCGCGGGTGATGGTCTGCTGCTCCTGGGAGATGGACGGGATGGGCTTCACGGCGCAGCGCACAATGATGGGCTGGCCGCTGGAGATGCCGCCCAGGATGCCGCCGGCATTGTTGCTGGCGAAGCCGCTGGGCCTGATCGGGTCGTTGTTGTGGCTGCCGGTCATGCGCGCGGACTGCACGCCAGCGCCGATCTCCACGGCCTTGACCGCGCCCACGGACATGCAGGCGTAGGCCAGCCGTGCGTCCAGCTTGTCGAAGACCGGTTCTCCCAAGCCTGCCGGCACACCCAGAGCCTGAATCTCCACCACGCCGCCCAGGCTATCGCCCTGGCCCTTGACCTCCTTGATGCGCTCGGTCCAGGCCGCCACTGCCTGCGGGTCCGGGCTGAAGAAGGCGCGGTCCTGGGCTCCTTCGGGGTCCAGCCGGCTGGCCGGGATGCCTCCCAGCTCCAGGGTGTAGGCGCGCACGCGCACACCCCTGGCGGCCAGGAAGGCCTGGGCAACGGCTCCGCCTGCCACGCGGCAGGCTGTCTCGCGTCCCGAGGCCCGGCCGCCGCCACGGTAGTCGCGCCGGCCGTACTTGGCGTCGTAGGTCAGGTCCGCATGGCCGGGGCGATAGACATCCTTGACCTGCGAGTAGTCGCGCGAGCGCTGGTCCTCGTTGGCGATGGAGAAGCCGATGGCCGTGCCCGTGGTGACTCCCTCGAACACGCCGGACAGCAGACTGATGCGGTCCGATTCCTTGCGCGCCGTGGAGGCGATGCCCGCGCCGGGCTTGCGGCGGTCCAGCTCCTGCTGGATGGTCTCTTCGCTCAGGGGGATGCCTGGCGGGCAGCCGTCGATAACGCCGCCGATGGCCGGGCCGTGGGATTCGCCGAAAGTGGTCAGTCGAAACATCTGGCCGAAGCTGCTGCCTGACACGCGCGTGCTCCTGGGACAAGGTCATTAAGGGGCGAAAGACGTGGCCGATGGGATGGTTCCTACCTCTTTGCGCTTCCGGCGTCATCCCTTGGGAGCGCTTTCAATCTGGCAGGGTGTCGGTTGATCTTGGACATGACCATGAGCATTCATCCGATTGCCTCAGCCCCGCTCCTGCCTATGCTGGCCCATCACCATGAAAAGGCAAGCGCGAGGAGGCATCATGACCACGCAGATACCGGCTTTCGATAACAGCATCATCAAGACCAAGGAATGGCTTAAGGACATCCGTGAGGACTTGCACCTGGACGACGACCAGCAGGCCTATGTCGTCTTGCGGGCAGTGCTGCACGTGCTGCGCGACAGATTGGTCCCGGACGAGGCCTGCGACATGGCCGCGCAGTTCCCCATGCTCGTACGCGGATTCTTTTTCGAAGGTTGGAAGCCTACGGGCCGGCCGATGAAAATCGATACCGAGGAGGAGTTCCTGGGTCGGGTACAGCACGAACTGCACCGTCAGAACACGCCCAAGCTGACCGACCCCCGACGCATAACGATCGGGGTGCTGCACTCCCTGGAAAAACACGTGAGCGGTGGTGAATTGAACAAGGTGATCCAGTCCTTGCCCAAGCAGTTGCGCAACCTGTGGCAGCAAGCGGCCTAGCCTGGCCGGGCGGGAGACGGGACATGGCCAGGTCGGCAAGATCGGACGAGGAGATCAAGCGGGACGTGGTGGATCAGCTGTACTGGGACGCTCGGGTGGATGCCAGCAAGGTCGAGGTGCGCGTGGACGGCGGTCGGGTGCGCCTGACCGGAGCCCTGCCCAGCCTGCTGGCCAGGCGGGCGGTGGTGATGGACACTTGGGACGTGGCGGGAGTGGAGCACGTCGAGGACGCCATGAACGTGATCTATCCCGGTGGTCGCGATGAGCTGACAGACGACCTGCTGCGTGAGAACGTGCTTACAGCCCTTGGCTGGAGCCCTGACTTGGAGTCCGAGACCCTGGACGCGCAGGTGCAGGGCGGCCGTGTCACCATCATGGGCATGGTCAACGCCTTCTGGAAGAAGGCTCTGGCCGAGGAGATCGTAAAGGGCTTACGTGGCGTGTTGGATGTGGCCAACCACTTGGCCGTGGTGCCGCTGCATGACATGCTGGACCGCACCATCGCCGAATCCGTGGAGGCTGCCCTGGAGCGCAATGCGCTGCTGGACCCATCCGGCGTTACCGTGGAGGTACACGACGGCGTCGTCACGTTGTCGGGCTTGGCGGATTCACCGGCAGCGGCCCGCTTGGCTTATCTGGCCGCTACATATACGCCGGGAGTGGTCAATGTGCATAATCAACTTGTAGTGCGCCATTATCGCTGAAGATTCTCCATGGCGGCGGGCCCTACGCGCGAACTCGATAGTTTCGGCGCTTGCTCGGATCTGATTGATCCGATAGATTTGAGGCACAGCGATTACGGCACCAGGTTGTCCAAGGCGGTTGGTCGAGGCTTCTTTTGCGCAGCCGGAATGGCTGTCATTCGCCACCCGACTTCGGCTGACTTTGGCTGGCCCTGGCGGCACCGTTCGTCAGGCCATGGTTTCCATGGTCTGCATGCACGAATAGCCGCATCTTCGGTCATGTGGACAGCTTGTATCACTTCAGACCCGGCAGTGAGCACATCGAGATGAGCAAAATATCCCCATTCGAGCAGGCGCTGATCAATTCCATGGATTGGATGCGCGAGGTGCAAGAAGAACTCGATCTGGACGAGCAAAATACCTACGAGTGTCTGCGCGCAGTGCTGCAGGCCTTGCGTGATCGACTGCCGGTTGCCGAGGCGGCGACTCTGGGCGGCAAGCTGCCAATGGTCGTGCGCGGCATCTTCTATGGAGGCTGGACTCCGTCTCGTAGCGTGGACGTTTCTGGTGAAGACTTCCTGGGCGATGTGGCCAACACGCTTCAAAACGCCGACGGCCTAGAGGCCGATCCGGAGCAGGTTGCCCGTAGCGTGCTGCGCGTGTTGGGCAGGCGTTTACCCAAACCCGACCTCGACCTGATCGCGGAAGCCTCGCCTGCCATGATCCGGGAATTGCTGGCGGCTTAATGGCGCTGGCGCTTTCATGTCGATGGCTTGGCTTTTCAAGATCCGGCCGGGCTTGGCGGTGATCCTTAACGCCTGATCTCCTGGGTGTTGACGCTGATTCGCCGACTGCGGAAATGGTGCCTTCGTTTCCATAGGATTTGGGGTTTGTCCTGTTTGGTGCATTTTTTCACGACTGAATGATCGTCGCATCGGTATAAAATCATGCCTTGCCTGCTCGGCAGGGCTCGTGTAGTCACTGCCTCCCGCATCGTGGGTATGGATTTCCTTTCCTCCTTGGCGTACATTACGGACTTGCTCGGCATTGCGAGCCGCGCATTTGTTTGAACCTCACTCACATCATTCCAGTTTGAATGCAGAGGACTCCATGAACATGCCTGTCGTGCCTACCGATATCGAAAAGCCTTCCATCAATCCCAACGCCGAGATCGTTCTGCGCAAGCGCTACCTGCGCAAGGGACCCGACGGCAATCCGGTGGAGGACGTGCAGGGCATGTTCTGGCGCGTGGCCTCGGCCATCGCATCCGAGGAAGCCAAGTACGCCAAGTCATCTTTCGACGTGGACCGCCTGGCACGCGAGTTCTACTCGCTCATGACCAGCTTCCGTTTCCTGCCCAACTCGCCGACGCTCATGAACGCCGGCACCGAACTGGGACAACTGGCGGCCTGCTTCGTGCTGCCGGTGGGCGACTCCATGGAGGACATCTTCGCCTCCGTGCGCGACGCAGCGCTCATCCACAAGTCCGGCGGCGGCACGGGCTTCTCCTTCTCGCGCCTACGGCGCGAAGGAGCGCGCGTGGGCTCCACGGGCGGCGTGGCCTCCGGTCCCGTCTCATTCATGAAGATCTTCAATACCGCCACGGAGCAGGTCAAGCAGGGCGGCACGCGCCGCGGCGCAAACATGGGCATCCTGCGCGTCGACCACCCCGACATTCTCAAGTTCATCAGCTGCAAGGAACGTGAAGGCGAGCTGAATAACTTCAATATTTCCGTAGCGCTAACTGAAAGATTCATGCAGGCCGTGGAGGCGGACGAAGAATACTCGCTCATCGCGCCCCAGAACGGGCAGGAGGACGGCCGCCTGCGCGCCCGCGAGGTCTTCGCCCTGCTGGTGCGCAAGGCCTGGGAGTCCGGCGATCCCGGTATAGTCTTTCTGGACCGCATCAACCGCGACAACCCCACGCCCAAACAGGGTGAGATCGAGTCCACGAATCCTTGCGGTGAGCAGCCGCTGCTGCCCTACGAGGCTTGCAACCTGGGCTCCATCAACCTGGCTACGATCTATGACCCCAACTCCGATGATGGCATAGATTGGGACGAGTTCAAGCGCATCACGCACCTGGCCGTACGCTTCCTGGATAACGTCATCGACGCCTCGCGTTATCCCCTGGACAAGATCACCGAAACCGTCGGCCGGAACCGCAAGATCGGCCTGGGCCTCATGGGCTGGGCCGACCTGCTCTTCCAGTTGCGCGTGCCCTACAACAGCCAGGAAGCGCTGATTGTGGGCGAAAAGGTCATGAAGTTCCTGCAGGCCGAGTCCAAGGCGGCTTCCAAAATCCTGGCCGAGGAACGCGGGGCCTTTGCGGCCTATGACGAGTCGACTTATGCCGACAAGAAGGTCGGGCCCTACCGCAACGCCACCACCACGACCATCGCGCCCACGGGCACCTTGTCCATCATCGCCGGCTGCTCCTCTGGCATTGAGCCGCTGTTCGCCCTGTCCTTCACGCGCAACGTCATGGACGGCGAGAAGCTCGTCGAGGCGAACCCTTATTTCGAGCAGGCCCTGCGCGAGACCGAAAGCTATTCCAAGGCGCTCATGGAAGATGTGGCCAAGAAGGGCAGCATCGCACACATGGAGCTGCTTCCCGACGATATCCGCCGCGTGTTTGTCACGGCTCATGATGTGGAGCCGACCTATCATCTCAAGATGCAGGCGGCCTTCCAGAAGTTCACTGACAATGCCGTGTCCAAAACCGTGAATCTGCCCAGCTCTGCCAGCGAGGAGGACATCCGCGAGATTTACTGGATGGCCTACGAGATGGGCTGCAAGGGCGTGACCGTGTACCGTGACGGCTGCAAAGCCTCCCAGGTCCTGTGCACCGGCGAGGCCGAAGCCAAGAAGGCCCCCACGGCCAACGGGCTTGTCGCTCGTCCGCGGCCCGACGTGGTCTACGGCTTCACCCAAAAGGTCAAGACCGGCTTCGGGGACATGTACGTCACGGTCAACGAAGTTGACGGCAAACCCTTCGAGGTCTTCGCCACCCTTGGCAAATCCGGCCAGTCTGCCATGGCCAAGGCCGAGGCCATCGGACGCCTGGTGTCCCTGGCCCTGCGCTCCGGCATCGCCGTGCGGGCCATCGTGAACCAGCTGGAAGGCATCGGCGGCGAGCACACGGTTTTCGAAAAGAAGCGGCTGCTCAAGTCCATTCCCGACGCAGTGGCCTGGATTCTGCGCACCCGCTACATGCAGGGCGAGAAGCTCAAGCCCAGCGGCAACGGCATGGGCCAGCCCACCTGCGTAGAGTGCGGCGAGGTCCTGGTCTTCGAGGAAGGCTGCTATATCTGCAAGGGCTGCGGCTTCACCAAGTGCGGCTAGCTTAGATTACGTAGGAATCGGGGAGGGCGTTGCCCTCCCCGAACCCCACCCACCAGGGAGCGAGGCCCCCTGGACCCCATATACAGAGTCGGTTTGATTCAGGCGGTTCCTCCGCCTGAATCAAACCGACTCTGTGTTTTTCGGGCAGTATCGTATCCTCTTGCCCCAAACGTTTGAGCGGAATCAGCGCCGCTTCGGCGCTGATTCCGCTCACAAAAGTCCGGGGTGCCTGGGGGGAATGATTCCCCCCAGCCGCCGGAGGCATATTCTTTTCTGCTACTTTCCCACGTGATCCGCTCCGGCCTGCAATGCCTCGGCGTTCTGGGGAATGAGCTTGGCGTAGTGGCTGGAGATGACGCTGCCCAGGCTGTCCTTGACCGCCTGCAGCGGCAGGACGCCCGTAGCCTGGATGTATGCGCCCAGGGCGACCATGTTGGCCATGCGCGAGTTGCCGACTTTGTCGGCGATCTCGTTGGCCGGCACGAGCACCGTGCGCACGCGCTCCTGCTCGGTCAGACTGGCGTCGATCAGCGAGGAATTGATGATCTGGATACCGCCGTCCTGCAGCCTGGACTGGAACTTGTCCAGCGAAGGACGGTTCATGACAATGAGGCTTTTCGGGCGGTGGATGATGGGCGAACCGATATCGTCATCGGACACGACCACGGTGCAGTTGGCCGTTCCGCCGCGCATCTCCGGCCCGTAGACCGGGATGTAGGTCACGTTGAGGCCTTGGGTCATGCCTGCATAGGCCAGTAGGTTGCCAATGAGCATGACGCCCTGGCCGCCGAAGCCCGCGATGATGGCGTCCATGTACATCTACTTGCCCTCCTCGCCGGCCGTGGCGTCCTTGTATACTCCCAGCGGGAAGTAGGGGATCAGCTCGTTGGCGATGCGCTCGTTGGCCTGCACCGGGGTCATGCGCCAGTTGGTCGGGCAGGTGGACAGCAGCTCCACGAAGCCGAAGCCCAATCCCTTGGTCTGGCACTCGAAGACCTTGCGGATGGCCTTCTTGGCTGTGCGCAGGTGCTTGACCGAGTCAACCGCCACGCGCGCGGAGTAGGCCACGGCGTCCAGCGTGCCGATCATCTCGGCCATCTTGAGCGGCATGCCTTCGCGCTCGGCGCAGCGGCCGCCGGGGCAGGTGGTGGTTTTCTGGCCTGCCATGGTGGTGGGCGCCATCTGGCCGCCGGTCATGCCGTAAACCGTGTTGTTGACGAAAATGATGGACATCTTCTCGCCGCGGTTGGCCGCGTGCACGATCTCGGCCAGGCCAATGGAGGCCAGGTCGCCGTCACCCTGGTAGGCGAACACGAAGTTGTCCGGCCTGGCGCGCTTGACGCCCGTGGCCACGGCCGGAGCACGGCCGTGCGGGGCCTCGACGGCGTCCACGTTCAGGTAGTTGTACAGGAACACGGAGCAACCGATGGACGCGACCAGGATGGACTGCTCGCGCAAACCCATTTCGTCCAGGACCTCGCCCACGAGGCGGTGGATGGTGCCGTGGTGGCAGCCGGGACAATAGTGCGTGGCCCGGTCGATGACGCTCTCGGGCCTGGTGAAGACAAGCTTTTCTTCCTGGTACATTAGCAGGCCTCCAGGCTCTCGCCGGCCAGGGTCTTGAGGATGGGTCCCTCGAAATCGTCGGGAACGGGCAGGTTGCCGGGCATGACGCCGAAGAACTCGCTGTCGGCATGTCTGCGCACGGCCAGGCGCACATCGTCCACCATCTGGCCCAGGTTGTGCTCGACGGTCAGGAAACGCTTGCCCTCGGCCGCAAGCGCCGCCAGAGCTGCGGAAGGGAAGGGGTAGAGCGTGATGGGCCGCAGCAGGCCGATCTTGTGCCCGGCCTTACGCAGAGAGCGCACGGCGCTCTTGGCGATGCGGCCGATGGAGCCATAGGCAACCACCACCAGTTCGGCGTCGGCAGTCTGGAACTCTTCGAAACGCACCTCGGCTTCCATGGATTTGTACTTGGCCTGAAGCCTGCGGTTGTGGCCGGCCAGCGCGCCTTCATCCAGATAGAGCGACTTGAGCAGCCGCTTTTCGCGGCCCTTGGCGCCGGTGAGGCACCAGTCCGCCGCCTCGTCCGCCGCCACGGGCTCGGGCTGCCAGGTGGCCACGGGCTCCTTCATTTGGCCCAGGATGGCGTCGCCCAGAATGAGCACGGGATTGCGGTACTTGTAGGCAAGGTCGAAGGCCAGGACGGTCATGTCATAGCCCTCCTGGCAGGTGGCGGGCGCGAGCACCAGGGTGCGGTAGTCGCCATGGCCGCCACCACGCGTGGCTTGGTAGTAGTCGCCCTGGGCCGGGCCAATGTCGCCCAGGCCTGGGCCGCCACGGTTCATGTTCACGATGACCGCAGGCAACTCACTGCCGGCCATGTAGGAGATGGCCTCCTGCTTGAGGGACATGCCCGGGCTGGAGGAGGAGGTCATGGCGCGCACGCCGGCAGCGGCAGCGCCAAGGAGCATGTTGGCCGCCGCCACCTCGCTCTCTGCCTGCACGAACTGGCCGCCGACCTCGAAGATGGCCGAGGACATGAACTCCGGGATCTCGTTCTGCGGAGTGATGGGGTAACCGAAGTAGCACTTGCAGCCGGCTGCTAGCGCGCCCCTGGCTACGGCTTCGTTACCCTTGATGAAGATGCGCTCCTGGCTCATTCCTGCACCTCCTCGGCTTCGGCCTTGGCCTTTACCGTCTTCCAGACCTCGATGGCGTAATCCGGGCAGATCATGGCGCACGAGGCGCAGCCCGTGCACTTGTCCATGTTGCCCTCGCGGACCTCGGCCACTTTGTAGCCGAAGCGGTTGATGCGCTCGGACTGAACGATGATCTTCTTGGGGCACACGAGCGTGCACAAGAGGCAGCCTTTACAGCGCTCCTCCTGAATCGCAATACGTGACATGCCGACTCCTTGCTGCGTAGCTGATATGATCGGGGACTATCGTCCCCGCGCCCCTGCCCGGTGGAGCAACGGCTCCCCCGGACCCCCGTTTTTTCCGCATGAAAAAATGCGGGTCCAGGGGGTGCTTCCCCCTGGCGGGAGTGGGTTCGGGAGAGGAGCGAGCCGCTCTAGCAGTTAAAACCCTCTCCCGATTCAATGCCAAAACTCATTCACAAGCAGATATCTTCAAAAATGTCCACAGCCTGCCCGGCTAGAGCACTAGCATGGCATCGCCATAGGAAAAGAAGCGCATGCGCTCCTGCACGGCATGCCGATAAGCATCCTGGACCGCTTCCCGACCCGCCAAGGCTGACACGAGCATGATGAGCGACGAGCCGGGCAGATGGAAATTGGTCAGCAACCGCTCCACGACATTGAACTCGTAACCGGGACGCATGAAAATGTCGGTCCAGCCTGTAAAGGCCGCCACGCAACCGGTCTGGGCGAAGGCGCCTTCCAGGGCACGGGCGCTCGTGGTGCCCACGGCCACCACGGGGCGGCCCCGGGATTTGGCTTCGCGGATGGCAACGGCAGTCGCCTCCGGAATCTCGATATACTCGCGGTGCATCGTGTGCTCGCGAATGTCGCGCACGCGCACGGGGCTGAAGGTGCCGTAGCCCACATAAAGCGTCAACTCGGCCCAGGCGAAACCGGCCTCTGCAAGTTCGGCTTTGAGCTTTGTAGAGAAGTGCAACCCGGCCGTTGGTGCGGCCGCCGAGCCGAGTTTGTCCTTGCGGCTGTAGACCGTCTGGTAGCGCTCGCGGTCGGAATCGGTGTCGGGTCTGCGGATATAGGGCGGCAGCGGCAGATGGCCCTGGCGCATGAAATGGGCGGCCAGATCGTCTCGCCAATGCAGCGTGACTTGTGATTTGCCGAAATCACCGCGTGCTTCTACGACAAGGTGGAAGTCGTCGCTGAACTCGATGCGCTCGCCTGGTTTCGGCTTTTTGGCCGAACGCAGCAGGCCCTCGGCCTGTGCACTGCTGAATCCGTCGGCATCAGGTTCTTTGGCGGCCAGCAGAGGCAGGGGGGTGAGCAACAGGAATTCCACGCGGCCGCCCGTAGGCTTGTGGCCGAACATGCGCGCCGGCAGCACGCGGGAATTGTTGGCCACGAGCAGCGCGCCAGGCGGCAGGAATGCCCCGATATCGGCAAAAGGCACTATGCGTCTGTGGCCAGAGGCTCGATCCAGGACCATGAGCCGAGAAGCCTCACGGCTTTGGCCTGGCTGCTGGGCGATGAGCTCCTCTGGCAGCTCGAAGCAGTAGCTCTGCAGATCGCAGGATTCAGGAATATGCGACATGGGTTTACAGAAGACGGCGCATGGCACACTGGCATTACAGCGCCGGAAATTGCGGTTTGCCCGAAGCTGGGCTACAAGTCACTGGCTAGTCCTCGACCGGCAAGAGATTCATGCTTTAGGTCCTAAAGTCAAGTCACGGAGTTTCCCATGTCCCATTTTCGTCTTCTTTCTTGCCTCATGGGTTTAATGCTTCTGGCCACTTCCTGCGCCGGCATGCGGAGCTCCGGCAGCACCGGCAGCAACGAGATGCCGCCGCCCGAGCAGAGCCCGGACACGTACCAATCCACCCATCATTACTATGACTTCGACGATGTGCTCGTGCCCAAGGATCTCAAGTTGGACGTTGACGGCTCTTTTGTTTTCGAGACCCCGCAGTTCAAGACCGGCAATCTGACCTTCAACGGGCGGGTCGATAGCTTTTCGGTGGTAGACTTCTTCAACAGCAACCTGACCAAGGACGGCTGGAGAAAGCACAGCTCGTACAAGGGCAAAAAGTCCATCCTTGTCTACGAGAAGCCCGGCAAGAGCTGCTACATCAGCGTGCTGGACGAAAGCTTCTCCAACACCAAGGTGGAAGTGCTCGTTATCGAGATGAAGAACGAACTCAAGTAGGGGATTGCCTTGGACCTTGCCCCGCATTTGCGCTTCTCGAGCTACCTGGGCAGACGTGCCCACCTGGGGGTATGCGGCAGTGTCGCCGCGTACAAGACTCTGGATATTCTGCGTGGTCTGCTCAAGTGCAACGCGAGCGTTTCGGCCACCCTTACCGCCTCCGCGCAACAGTTCGTTACGCCGCTGACCTTCGAGGCCTTGGGCGCTGCTCCGGTCTATGCGGGCATGTTTCCTGCCGGCATCGACACCTTCGGCCATCTTGAGCCGGCTCAGAACGCGGACGCCCTGCTGGTGGCGCCCGCCTCGGCCAATACATTGGCCAAGCTGGCCAACGGCTTGGCCGACGACATGCTTTCCTGCCAGGCACTGGCCTTTCAGGGGCCGGTGGTGCTCGCGCCGGCCATGAATACGCGCATGTGGCAGGCTCCGGCGACGCAAGAAAATTGGGCCCGGCTCTTGGGCAGGGGCTGCATCGGAGTGCTTCCCGGCAGCGGGGCCATGGCTTGCGGCGAGGAGGGACAAGGCAGGCTGGCCGAGCCCCTGGATATCCTCTTTGCCACCCTGCGTGCCATGACCAAGCAGGACATGGCTGGCAAAAAAGTGCTCGTGAACCTTGGCCCCACACGTGAACCCTGGGATGCCGTGCGCTACCTGAGCAACGCCTCCAGCGGCACCATGGGTGGTGCCGTGGCTGTGGCAGCCTGGCTGCGTGGCGCCGAGGTAACAGTTGTGACTGGCCCGGTCAGCCTGTGGCTGCCTGCGGCCATTTCTCGCCAGTGCGTTACCACGGCCCAGGAGATGTTCACTGCCTGCACCGACCTATGGCCAGGCATGGACATGGCCTGTTTGACGGCTGCTGTGGCTGATTATCGGCCCAAGCCATACGGCGAGCGCAAGTTCAAGAAGGCCTCCGCCGAGGCAGGACTGAACATCGAGCTTTTGCCCAATCCCGATATTCTCAAGGCCCTGGGCGCGAGCAAGCTCGCCGGGCAGACACTCGTGGGCTTCGCGGCCGAGAGCCATGATCTGGAAACGCACGCGCGCGCCAAACTCAAGACCAAGAACCTGGACCTCATCGTGGCCAACAGCATCGTCGGCGAAGGTGGTGCTTTCGATTCGCCGGTCAATGCCGTGACAGTCATCGGCAGCGATGGCCGTCTGGAAACCTGGCCCTCACTGCCCAAACCCGAAGTAGCCTGGCGCATATGGGACATCGTTTCGAATCCCTAAGCCTGCCGGCGCATCTGGTCGCCTGGCATGAAGCCGGCTTGGAGCTGGTCCGCGCGGACTTGCTGGCCGAGACGCTCGACACGCACGGCAATTCCTCCACTGCTAGCCCCTCGGCCGTTGATAGCAACGTGGATGCATCCCATGCGCAACGGACTCCGGCTAGGTGCGATTCCCAGGCCGAGTCCAGGCCGTTCTCTCCGCATAGACCGGCTGTCTCGGCGTCAGCCCAGCCTGATTCTGCAGGCCAAGCCGTTCACCGCACACAGTCTGTATCCATCAATGCCCGAGCTTCCGGCCGAGCGGGCGAGTCCTCGACGATCTCTCCCGGCAACGCCAGCAGGTGCATAGGTGCTAACCAGCCGACTAGCACGCCGGAGCCCTGCGCATGGAGCGGCCCATTCCTGTATGCCCTGGAACGTTTGAAGCCGCCTGTTCGCGCCATGTGGACCTACTGGGAGTTGGCCCAGGATTTCGGCGGCGAGCCCGACAGCAACCGGCGTCAACTCTGGGCTAATATCATCAAGAGTTTGCCCTATAAGCAGCGGGTCGGCTTCTGGCCCGTATCCGAGTTTCGGGGCGGCACCATGCTGGCCAAGCCAGCGCTGTTCTGGCAGGGCGTGCGTGAATTCGGCGCAACGCACGTGCTTTGCTTCGGCCGCCGAGCCTGTATGACGCTTTTCCCTGACCGGCCTTTTTCTCCGGGCGTTTTCCAGCACGGGGACCTTACGGCTGTCATCCTGCCCGGGCCGGATGACATGCTTCCCGACAACCGGCAGCTAAAAGCCGTGACTTGGAATCTGCTCAAGGATCTGCGCATCTGATATTTCCTGTTGTAACTGCCGCCTTTGCTTGCCTGTCCATATTATCCGACAGCCATCCTGCTGATTTTGAATCGCCGTGGCAGCCTTTTGCAAGCGCAGCCCTCGCCCTTATCCACTACGCAAAGCCTTTGAGAGTTCGATCGCTGCAGTTCCACACCCACTTCGATTAGAGCAGATTGCTTTTAAGACACCCGCTCCGGCGTTGACGGCGCAAGTGAATTGCGCCTACGCCTGCGCGGCGGCAAGCCATGTCGACGCATGGCTTGCAGAGCATTTTCAAAAGCAAAATGCTCTAGGCAAAACTAGCTAGCACTCCTGGCTGCTGCACATAAGGCAGATCTGTCTGGATCCTTTCGCTTGCTTCTCAGCCAGGCCGTAATCAAGCATTGAGGTTTGCTTGACCCCTTTTCGCTGTGCTCGTATGTAATGATTATGAAGAGGATATTCATCCTAAGGCCTGGTTCGACTTTTCTCCTTGGTTTGCTGCTGTGCATTTTGCCTGTGTTTCAGGTTGCGATACAGGCTATGTCCCAGGCTGCGACTATGCCTTCTGAAACCAAGTTCCGCGTCTTGGCCCTGGAGATGGAGGCGGCCATTAGCCCGGCCGAAGCTGAACTAATGGCCCAGGCTATAGCGGCGGCGGCGGAAGACGACTACGACCTGCTTCTCGTGCGCCTGGATACTCCTGGCGGCACAGTGGAAGCCATGCGCGGAATCCTCAAGGCCATCCTTAACTCTACTGTGCCCGTGGCTGTCTGGGTGGGGCCTGCCGGCGCCAGGGCTGCTTCGGCTGGCGTGTTCATAGTCGCTGCAGGGCATATTGCAGCAATGGCGCCGCAAACCACTATCGGGGCTGCCACCCCAGTTGGAATGGGCGGCGAGGACGTACCCGAGACCATGGCCCGCAAAGCCATCAACGACATCAAGAGCATGGTGCGCGGCATGGCACAGGCCCACGGCCGCAATGTGGACTGGTACATGCGCGCAGTGGAGGAGAGTGATTCCATTACCGCCCAGGAGGCCCTGCAACTCAAGGTTGTCGATATCCTCGCGTCCACACCCGAACAACTCATTGAGGCAATCGGTTCTAGGCAGAAGACATTGCCTGGCTGGGAGTCCGGATTCAGCGCCGAAGAGTATGCCATCGAGGAGTTCGCTCCAGGTTGGCGTTATCGTCTGCTTGCATGGCTGCTCAATCCACAAGTCGCATATTTCCTTCTACTTGGCGGAATGGCCGGATTGTTCTTCGAGTTCGTCTCGCCAGGAGCTTTCTTTCCTGGGGTTGTCGGTGGCATCTGCCTGCTGCTGGCCTTGTACGCCCTGTCCATCCTGTCCACGAATGTCGCCGGCATCCTGCTACTGCTGCTGGGGCTTGTTTTCTTTTTCCTTGAACTGGCCTTTATCAGCCACGGGCTGTTGAGCGTCGCCGGTATTCTGGCTCTGTTCATTGGCTCGGCCATACTGTTCCCAGCAGGTCCCGGAGAACCGGGCCTGCCTTTTGCCACCATCGTGGTCACGGTGGGCGGGGTGGCGACCATCCTGGGCTTTGGAGTTTATCTGGCGGCCAAGGCTCAAGTCGCCAAGCCGGCCAGCGGACGTGAAGGGCTGGAGGGAAGCATTGCCACGGTGCGGCATTGGCGAGGCAAACGAGGCCAGGTTTTTGCCCATGGCGAGCTTTGGTCAGCGCGCACGGCAGACGGCTCTGCTCTGAATGTGGGCGATACCGTGCGCATACAACGAGTGGATGGTTTGATGCTCACTGTGGAGCGCGTCGAGTCGAGCGCAGGGGTAGATCGGCTTGATTAACCTATCCGCAAGCGGACGCTCCGCATGCGTGCATAAGACCGCAGCAATCATTCGCCCTAAACATCGGGTCGGCGGCAATTATGTTTTTAGCAGGGCTGGCCTTGACGCTTTGGCGGAGCTCAGACCCTGCATTCAATGGAGGTCGCAGCATGCTCTTCAATTTGCTCCCCTTGGTCATCATTGTGATCCTGCTCCTTGTAGCCATGGTAAAAGTGCTCGCGGAATACGAGCGGGCTGTGGTTTTCCGCCTGGGTCGAATTATAGGCGCCAAGGGGCCAGGGTTGATCATTATAATCCCGGTTATTGACCGTTTCGTTCGCGTTCCCCTCAGGCTCGTGACCTTGGACGTACCTTCCCAGGATGTCATCACCAAGGACAACGTAAGCGTCAAGGTCAACGCGGTCATCTACTTCCGGGTTCTCGACTCCGTGAAGGCCATCATAGAAGTGGAGGACTATCTCTTCGCGACATCCCAACTCGCCCAGACCACTCTGCGTAGCGTGTGCGGCAGCGTAGAGTTGGACGACCTGCTTACGCATCGCGACGAGGTCAACAGCCGTATCCAGGCCATACTCGACGAACAGACCGATCCTTGGGGCATCAAGGTTTCCAATGTCGAGGTAAAGCACATTGACTTACCCCAGGAGATGCAGCGGGCCATGGCCCAACAGGCCGAAGCCGAGCGTGAACGCAGGGCCAAGGTCATCCGGGCTGAAGCCGAGTTTCAGGCTGCCGATCGTCTGGCCCAGGCAGCCGAAATTATCGGCAGGCATCCGTCTGCTTTGCAACTGCGGTATCTGCAAACCCTCAGCGAACTATCTGGGGAGGGCAAGACCGCGACGATCATTCCCCTGCCACTGGGAGACATCATGGGTCTGTTCGGCAAGAGTAAGACGGGCGGATAAGTGCAGGTCTTCAGTGACGCCTCTGGCAATGCAAAGCTAATGGTTTCATAGATGTTCGTGCGTTAGCGCAGCACGCCGGCAAAGATAAGTGCTTCTTTTTATGTTGCGCATGATACATGCTTTGGGAGACTTGACACCTCTTTATCACCTCCTTTATGGGATGGTGAACCACCATCCCTTATATGACCTTACACCTACACCGCATGTGGACAAGCCAACATGAACTTCCGGTCACTTAAGCAAAGCCTTTCCGAAGTCTTTGAGAGGATCAAGACCGCCGTTGCGGATGGCGATTTGCCGAACAAGCATGACGTCGAGCAGTTCGTCCGTTTGTCACGACTGTTTCATGCGCAAGCGCAGGACGAGTGGGCGGGGGAGGTTGAAGACTTCTGCCTTTTGGCGGATCAACTTAACCAGGCCGCAAGGCGGAAGCATCTCGAAGAAGTCATCATGCTCGTAGATTCTCTTAACGATGCGCAGAACTATTGCCACCGTTCTTTCCGGAGTCGGCCATAGCCGACTCCGCGCCAGCTTGATGGATTCGTTTTCCCGCCCAACGCCTTTTCTTGCAAACTTCCACTTCTCTTTCCGCTGCTGGTCGAGTATGGAGCAAATCATTGAGTCGAACGAAGCGGTTTATGTTTCACGTGAAACATAAACCGTACTCTTCACGGGAATGCCCAGTAGCCGTACAGCAAATTGAAGAGAGGTGGATGTGGCGCGACAGATCGTTATCGCGAACCAGAAGGGCGGCGTTGGCAAGACAACAACCGCAGTGAATTTGGCTGCATGTCTGGCCGTCATGGAACGGCAGGTCTTGCTGGTGGATTGCGATCCTCAGGCCAATGCCTCTAGTGGGCTCGGCTATTACCAGGATCGTGAGGGTCCAAGTCTCTACCATGTCTTTTTTGAGCCCGCAGAGGCCGAGAAGGCAATATATAAGACCGAATTGCCCTACCTCTCTCTCATGCCCGCCAGTACGGATATGGTAGGCCTAGAGATCGAGCTCATTGAGAAGCTTGGTCGGGAGTACTATCTCAGCGAGGTGCTGGCGGGGCTTCGGGACAAGTATGACTACATCATCATGGATTGCCCCCCCTCATTGGGGCTAACCACGGTCAATGCCCTATGCGCGGCGAAGGAACTGCTTATCCCACTGCAGTGCGAGTACTATGCACTAGAGGGCATAGCTCAGCTCATGCGCACGTACAACATCGTCAAGAAACGTCTGAATCCCGACCTTGAGGTCTCAGGTGTGGTTTTGACCATGTATGACAAGCGGAACCGGCTTTCCGGTCAGGTCAAGAACGAAGTCCGTCGATCTTTTCCCGACAAGATGTTCGAGACAATCGTGCCGCGCAATGTGCGCCTGTCCGAGGCGCCAAGTTTTGGCAAGCCGATCATCTCCTACGACATCAAATCCGTGGGTGCGCAGGCGTATTTGTCCCTGGCGCAGGAGTTGGTGGATAAAGAAGTGGAATCGATCGCTTGAGTCGGCTGGCCAGGTGGAATGTCACTCGTCTTTCCGCGTGCCGCGGTCATTGAAGAGGGTACGGCGGGGAGGGACCTCCCTCCCCGGACGGAAGAACGGCTGCCCTATTTGCGAGTCGAGCCGCTTCCATAGACGGCATTGAGAAGAGGATCTTTTTCTTGCTCCGGCTTGGCCTCGAACTTGATCTTGTCCTTGTATAGCCGCTTGGTAATCATGGCTTGGCAGTTCAGGCAACGATAGCGGAGCAAGCCACCCAGATTGCAGGCCCGGAGCCAGAACTTGCGAGGCTCGTCCTTGATCCAGTCCTCGGTGCTGCTGGCGCACACGTCACAGTGTACTTCGGTATTGACGGGGTACTTGAAGTCCCAGTACTCGACCAGTGTTTGCCAGTCGGTCATGGGCTCCGGCGGCAGGGACTCTTCTTCAGGCTCGGCCGATTTGCCCAGAGCTTCTCGAACCAGTGGCATGACCTTGGCTTCGATCTGGGTCCAGACCTGAATCGGTAGCTGTACGGACAAGACTTCGCCCTGTGCGTTGCAGAGATAGAGAATGTCGGACTTGGTATCCATCTGTCTCCTCCGGGGGGTGGACGGTAAGGTAGCTGCCGCGTGCGTGCTTGCTGCGCGTTGGGTCAACCTAGGCAGCTGATAGAGTAAGTCAAGGATATGAATGAGGAGAAGTGTCATGGCAGGACCTGCGCGTGGACTTGGAAGAGGGTTGGATGCTTTGCTGGGGGGCGGAAAGACGGACCTGAATAGTCCGGAAGTCAGAATGCTCCAGCTCGATGTCATCCGACCCAATCCAGACCAGCCCCGCACTGTGTTTTCGGATTCGGGGCTCGATGAGCTCACGGAATCCATCAAGAGTCAGGGAGTGCTCCAGCCTATCCTCGTGCGTCCAATCCGCGGTGACGTGGAGATGCGATATGAAATCGTGGCTGGCGAGCGCCGCTGGCGCGCTTCGAGGAAAGCTGGACTGACTCAGATACCGGCGCTCATCAAGGAGCTATCCCAGGAAGAAAGTCTGGCCATAGCCCTCATCGAGAATCTTCAGCGCGAAGATCTGAATCCCATGGAAGAGGCTCGCGGCCTGCGCGAACTTCAGGAGCGACTGTCCTGCAGTCAGGAAGATTTGGCAAAAAAAATCGGCAAGAGCCGCTCGGCGGTGACCAATACGCTGAGGCTTTTGCAGCTCCCGGACAACGTGCAGGTGGACTTGGGCAACGGAGTGCTCACTGCGGGGCATGGTCGGGCCATCATGGCCGTGACTGAACCCGAAGCCCAGGAAGAGATGCGCAGACGCATCGTCGAAGGGCAACTTTCGGTGCGCCAAGCCGAGGCCATGGCCTCCTGGTGGAAGAAGAACGGCTCCTTGCCCGAACTTGAGGCAGGTCAAACGCTGGGCGTGAAGCCGCGGGCTGGCCAGCGAAAGAAAGGTGAGCCCATGGATTCGACGCTTGTCGATATCCAGAAGCTGCTGTGTAATTCGTACGGCGTTAAGGTGAACATTTCAGGTAGTCAGGGCCAGGGCCGCATCAGCTTCCGCTACAGTTCGCAGGATGAGCTTCAGCGGCTGATCGAGCGGTTCGGCAGCATGCAATAGGTTTATGTCTTGGTGGCCGTTCTCCTATCTGGCGGAATTGGGCCGCAAATTGCCCAGGAGCCTTGTCGAAAACGGCGCCTTGAGGAATGCGCGCGACTCAGTCGACGTGCAACGCTGGTTCAGCCAGCACGCAAAAGAAATTTGAAAAACTCTGTACATACTAGGCCCTGATCGCAGGGCCTTTTCCAGTTAAGGTAGACCTCTGGACTAGGATTGGTTCAGTGTGTGCTGCCATAAAGGACGAGGAAATTACTCTTGCATATGGGAACACAGACTGAGTCCGGGATGGAAGAATTGGCCAGGTCGGGTAAGCTGGCTGAAAAGCTGCTCAAGAAGCTTGATGCGCTGGCCGGCGGCAAAGTGCTCATCATAGGCGATTGCATGCTCGACAAGTATGTGGCCGGCAGTGTGGAGCGCATTTCGCCCGAAGCGCCCGTGCCGGTGCTCAAGGTTGAGCGTGAGTGGCATCTGCTCGGCGGTGCGGGCAACGTGGCCCGCAACGTGGCGGACCTTGGCGGCAAACCCTATCTGCTTACGGTCACGGGCGAGGATGGAGCCGGGGAGATGCTGGCGGGACTGTTGCGTGATTGTCGCGTGGAACTGGGCCTCGTGCGCACAAGAGAGAGGCCAACCACGGTCAAGACGCGAATCATCGCGGCCAACCAGCAGGTCTGCCGGGTGGACCACGAGGACGACCGGCCGCTGGACGGCGTGACCCTTGAACGGCTCGGCGCGCTGCTGGCCGAGCGGATGGCGGAATTCCCGGTGGTCATTGTCTCGGACTACGGCAAGGGAGTGGTCACGGCCAGACTCATGGAGATGCTGCGCGCAGCATCAAAATCCATGGCCAACCCGCCCATGATAATGGTCGATCCAAAGACGCGCAACTATGATCTGTACACTGGTGTGGACATCATTACGCCGAATACCAAGGAAGCGGGCGAAGGCGCGGGCATGAAGCCGGTTGGACGCGAAGGAATTCTTGCGGCCGCCGAGGCCTTGTTCCGACGCCTGCAGCTCAGGCATCTGCTCATCACTCTTGGACCCGAAGGCATGGCATTATTCGAGCGCCAGGATCATGCCCTGCACATCCCGACCTTCGCCCAAAAGGTGTATGACGTGACCGGCGCCGGCGATACGGTCATCGCTACCCTGGGCCTCGGCGTGGCCTCGGGCTTGAGTCTCATCGAGTCATGCGTGCTGGCCAACTATGCCGCGGGTATCGTCGTGGGACAGGTGGGCACGGCCACTGCAAATCTGGAGCAGCTTCGCGAAGCCATCAACTCCTTGCCCAAGCCCGAAGCGCGACTTTGGCTCAATCATGGCGCGGGGTAAGGTTGCGGTGTTGCTTGCGTGGCCTTATTCTCACCATGATCGATCTTGCTCCGCCGCAAAGGTCGAAGCAAGGTCGGCGGTAGTAACAACTTTGGTCTGTTTGGCTAGAGCAGAGGCCTGATAAGGCCGGCAATCTGTAAAGGAGCGGAAGCGCGAATTCCATAAGGGCCGGGACAACCCCAGGCCGGATACATGGCTGCATTCGATCCGTACGCACTGAAGAGGTCTCTTGCCATCGGGGCCGGGTCCATACATGCTCTAAGGAGAATCTGGGCGGCTTGTCCTCCGGGCGATTGGCGAGCCGCCGGAGCAGGTGTTGAGACGTGTCGTCGAGTGAATCTTGATATATTGTGGGCCTGAATTCGGCCGTGAATATTGGGTTGGCTGCGCCACAGCCGCCAGCCCGCAACCGGAGGATAAGCTGGATTGCCATGTTTTGGGCTCTGCACATCTTAGCCGAAGAGCGTATCCAGGAAGCCGTGCGCGAGGGTGAGTTCAACAATCTGCCGGGTGCCGGCAAGCCCCTGAAACTGGAGGATGAATCACACATCCCACAGGAACTGCGCATGTCATACAAGATTCTCAAAAACTCCGGCTGCCTGCCTCCCGAGCTTGAAGAGCGCAAGGAAATCCAGCAGGCCAAGGATTTGTTGGCGAGCTTGACGGAAGAGCAGGAGCGCTACCGCCAGATGGAGAAGCTCAACCTACTCATCATGAAGGCCAACATGAGACGTAAGCGGCCGATTGCGCTCGAGGAGCAGCAAGTTTACTTCGAGAAAGCCGTAAGCAAGGTCAGCGTGGTGAAGAAAAGCTAATAATACAAGTTTCTAGGGCCTGTTAACGCTATCTGAGCGCCTCTACAATTAGTGCCAAGGTGAGAAAGCCAAGGTACATGACATCGAGCTTGTCGTAGCGGGTAAAAATGCGCCTGTAACCTTTGAGTCGTCTGAATAGACGCTCTATCTCATTGCGCTTTTTGTACAGCTCCTTGTCATATTCCCAGGGTTCCAAGCGATTGGGGTTTGGAGGAACCACGGGAACAAAACCCAAATCCCGGCTCAGAGTTCTTGTTTCATTGCCCTCATAGGCTCCATCCATGAGCAAGGGGCATGAGTCAGTCGGCGGGCCGCCCAGCATTGTCAGCAGACGCCGGCCTTGCGGGG
>NZ_AULZ01000027.1 GCF_000422545.1 Desulfocurvibacter africanus subsp. africanus DSM 2603 | reverse complement strand
GTTCATCCGCGACAACCTGCTGATCCAGACCAACGTCATCGACGCGGCCTGGAAAAGCGGGGTCAAGAAGCTGTGTTTTTTGGGCTCCTCGTGCATCTACCCAAAGCTTGCGCCCCAGCCGATAAACGAGGAGCATCTGCTGACCGGGCCGCTTGAGCCGACCAACGAGTGGTACGCGGTAGCTAAGATCGCGGGGATCAAGATGTGCCAAGCTTACCGCCGCCAGTACGGGTTTTCCGCCATCTCGCTCATGCCCACCAACCTCTACGGCCCGGGCGACAACTTCGATCTGGCGAACTCGCACGTCCTGCCGGCGCTTTTGCGCAAGTTCCACGAGGCCAAGGAGGCCGGCGCGCCCGAGGTGGTCGTGTGGGGCACGGGCAAACCCAGGCGGGAGTTTTTGCACGTGGACGACATGGCCGATGCCAGCGTGCACCTCATGCAAAATTATGACGAAGAGCAGATCGTCAACGTGGGCGTGGGCCAGGACGTGACCATTGCCGAGCTGGCCGAGCACGTGCGCCAGGCCGTGGGCTTTACGGGCCGGGTCGTGTTCGACAAAAGCATGCCCGACGGCACGCCAAGAAAGCTGCTGGACGTGACAAGGCTGCACGCAACTGGCTGGCGGGCCAAGGTCCCTCTGGATGAAGGCATCCGCCAGACGTATGAGTGGTACCTGGAGAACGTGGCCCCTCCCAGGCTCATGGCGCTCTGATCCAATTGCGTCCAGCTCCTTCCGCCAGGCCGCGCGTGCTTGTTCACGGGCTCAACTACGCGATGGAGCCCGTGGGCGTGGGCAAGTACACGGCCGAGATGGCCGAGGGTCTGGCCACGCGCGGCTTCGACGTGCGTGTGGTTACGGCCCGTCCGTATTACCCCTGGTGGCGAGCAGCGCCGAAGTCTGCCGGCTGGGCTTGGCGCGAGGAGCGCGCGGGCGTGCGCGTGTAACGCTGTCCGCTCCACGTCCCTGCCAAGCCCGGCGGTCCGCTCGGCAAGGCCGGGCTTGCCCTGGCCCACGGTCTTGAACGCCTGCTGTTGACCCGTTTTGACCGCGTTTCGGCCGTGTCGCGCTCCATGGGCCTGGCCCTGGAGCGCAAGGGCGTGCGGCCGGAGCGTATCAGCCTGCTGCCCAACTGGGCCGACCTGGAAGTCTTCAAACCAATCGAGCGAGTGGAAGGCAAAGGCGTGCTGCGGACCATGCTCGGTGTGGAGCCGGGCCCAGGACCATGGCGACGTGCCGAACTTGCACTTCCTGCCCTTGCAGCCCGAAGCGACGCATGCGGCCATGCTGGCAGAGGCCGACGCGCACCTGTTGCCCCAGCGGCCCGGCGCCGACGGCCGTTGCATGCCCTCCAAGCTGATGTCCATCCTGGCCTGCGGCGGTCCGGTGGTGGCCACGGCCGCGCCCGGCAGCGAACTGGCCCGCGTGGTGACCCAGGCCGGCGGCCTGGTCGTGCCGCACGCCGATGCCGAGAGTCTGGCCAATGTCGTGACCGGTCTGCTGGCGGATAATGGCACGCGTCAGGGGCGCGTACCGAAGCCAGAACCTATGCCGAACTGCATATAGATAAGAAGATGATTCTCGACAGCCTGGGTCGATCGCTGCTGGAACTCATCCAATGCGACGGCGGCCCCGCCGGTAAATGCCGCGTCTTGGGTTGGACCGAGGACTGATTCGCTGTATTGCCATTTTACCCGCCAAGGCCTATGCCCAACATGGGAGTTACTCTCATCTACCGGAGGGCGCATGGGCCTGATCAAGGAATTCAAGGAGTTCGCCGTCAAGGGCAACATGGTCGATCTGGCCGTGGGCATCATCATCGGCGCGGCCTTCGGCAGGGTCGTGACGTCCCTGGTGGAGGACGTGATCATGCCGCCCGTAGGGGTGCTGGTGGGAGGCGTGGATTTTTCCAGCCTGTCCTTGCTGCTCAAACCAGCAGGAGAAGGCGTGGAGGCCGTGACCTTGCGCTACGGCGCGTTCATTCAGAGCGTGGTGGATTTCCTTATCGTGGCCCTGGCAGTTTTTCTGCTGGTCAAGGGCATCAACAGCATGCGTCGCAAGAGCGCGGCCGAGCCGCCGGTCGAACCCGCGCCCACGCGCCAGGAGGTGCTGCTGAAGGATATCCGCGACCTGCTGGCCCGGCGTCAGGAGCGGTGACGGACCTATTGGTTGGATCAGGCCGTGCCACTCTCGCGTCCTGCTGGAAGTCAGTTCACTGCGTCCATCAGAATGCGGTGGAATGCATCTTTGGCAGACCTTTCCACCCAGGGTTTATGACCACAGTTTGGCAACAGAATGAACTGAAAGTCGTTAATAACTAGAGATAAAGGATTTCTGACGCCTTCGGATGGATGTGGATCGTAATCCCCGTGAATCGCGACAACCGGGCACCGGACCTGCCTTGCAATGTCCAGAAGCCCTCCGCTTTGCCTTAACGCACGGGCTTCCTCCCAAACCTTCCGAAAGATGTCGCCACGGCAGTTCACTTCCTCTTCGACGCCAAGAGGCAGAGGATCGTATGTGTCGGCTTTCGCCATGAGCTTGCCAAATTGTGCAAAAGCCGCCTTTTCATCCTGGCTTTCCCCCCTACGCAACGACTCCATAAAGGAATGCGCAAAAAGCCGCTCTTGCTCATCCAGGCGCTTCAGTCTGGTATCAATGATGCTTGAGGCATATTTTTCCTCGAATGGCCCACTCCCAACCAGGATCAGCTTCTTTACAAACGAAGGGCAGTGAGCAGCGAAGATCAGGCCAAGCCAGGCACCCCAGGAATGACCAATCAAGGTTATGGGCAGGTGCGCATGGTTCTCCAGGACCTTTTGCAGCTCCTGAATCTGACCTTCGAGGGACGTCACCGTCTGGAGCGGCTCCAGGACGCTGCAGACAAGAGATAGCTCTTTCGCAACAGGAGCCATTTCCCCGGCGGCTCCCGGCCCTCCGTGTATGACGGCCACGGAAAAGGGAGCGTCTCCATATCGCCTAAGATTGCCTGAATTCACTTTGTCCATTCCACTCCCCGTGCCAATTAACCCCCCAGTCTGTCAGTACAGCCTCTCCGCATACCGCTTGTCGAACCCCCGCGCGATGATCTTGGCCGCCGTGTCCTTGTAGCCGTACTCTACGCGGCGCAGTTCCACCGTGTGCGCCTTTCTGTTCCAGATAACGTACTTGGCGCGGTTGTCGCCGTCGCGGGGTTGGCCCACGCTGCCCACGTTGACGATGTAACGGTAGGAGGGCACCACGGGATTCAGGCCCGGCCGAAGCTCATCCTTGGTGGCGCGTTCGCCGTCATACCACACGAGCAGCAGCTCGTGGGTGTGACCCACGAAGCAGATGCGCTCACGCGCGGCCTCGAAGATTCCGCGCAGCTTCCGCGTGTCGGCCTGAAAGAGGTATGTCCCCACGCTTTCCGGCGGCAGGCCGTGCACGAAGCGCGCGCCGTGGCGCACGATGAAGCGCGGCAGTTGGCGGATGTAGTTCAGGGAGTCGGCGGAGAGGAATGTGGCCGTATGCCGCAGGGCTTCGCGGGCGTGCGGGTTGAAGCCGTCGAGAAACGCGGGGTCGGCCAGGGCCTGCTCGTGGTTGCCCATGACCATGGAGATGCCTCGCTCACGCACGAGGCTCAGGCACTCCTCGGGCTCGGGGCCGTAGCCCACGGTGTCGCCCAGGCAGACGATATCCTCGGCCCTCTGGCTTTCGATATCGTCCAGGACCCGACGCAGGGCGTTCAGGTTGCCGTGGATGTCGGAGATGACGGCTATGCGCATGCGTCCAGGCTAGCAGAGACACGCGCGGTGGGAAAGGTCGGCTATATGCGCAGGCGCACGATATAGGCCCGGCCGCCGCGCGCCACCTTCATGAGCACCATGTTCTTGAGGCGGTAGCGGGAGAAGGCCTTGATGAAGTCGTCGGCGTTGGCCATGTGGTATGCGCCGATCTGCAGGATGGCGTCGCCGGAGCGCAGGCCGAGTTTGCCGGCCGGGCTGTTCGGGTTCACGCGGCTCACGGCCGCCGCGCCCCGCGAGGAGCGTTCGTCGATGCTCAGGCCCCAACGTTCGACGGCCAATCGCTGGGCCGTGGCGGCATCGAAGCGCGCTCCGCGTGCCTCGACCTTCAGGAGCTTTCCGTCGCGCTGCACGCCAAGCGTCATGGGCTGGTTCACGGTGTAGTTGCGCAGGATGTCCAGGTAGTGATCCTTGTCCTGCACGGCCAGACCGTCGACGGTCTGGAGCACGTCGCCGGGTTTGAGGCCGGCGCGCGCAGCGGGAGTGCCGGGGCGCACAAGGGTCACGAGCATGCCGGCGCAGCGGGCCAGCCCGAAGTAACTGGCCGAGGCCTGGTCCAGGTCCTGGCCGTCCAGGCCGAGCCAGATGTGGGCCACGCGGCCCGAGGCGACCAGCTCATCCACCACGCGGCGGGCCTTGTTGATTGGGATGGCGAAGCCGATGCCTTGGGCCTGGGCCTGGATGGCCGTGTTCACTCCGATGAGCTCGCCAAGGATGTTGAGCAGCGGCCCGCCGGAGTTGCCGGGGTTGATGGCCGCGTCGGTCTGGATGAAATCCGTGAAGGCGACCTCGTCGGTGCGCACCGTACGGTTGACGGCCGAGATCACGCCGGTGGTCACGGTGTGCGTGAAACCGAAGGGGTTGCCGATGGCGATGACGGTCTCGCCGATAAGGATGAAGGACGAATCGCCCATTGCGGTCTGGGGCAGGGCTTGGCCCTTCAGCTCCTTCCTGTTCACGCGCAGCACGGCCAGGTCGAAGTCCGGGTCCGCTCCCACCAGTTCCACGGCGAATTCGCGACCGTCCTGCAGACGCACGGTCACGTCGGTTGCTTCGGCCACGACGTGCGCGTTGGTCAGGATGAGCCCGGCCTTGCCGTCGATGATGACGCCCGAGCCCAGGCTGGTGGCGATGACCGTGCGTTGGGTTTCGGGGAACATCTGGCCGAAGAAGGGCTGCATCTCCTGGCCGAAGAAGTCGGCGAAGGGGTTCATGCTGCGCTGCTCCTGACGAGCTGCCGTTATGTTGACCACGGCGGGCGCGACTTTCTCCACGGCGCGTACGATGGGCGAGCGCCGTAAGTCGTTGTCGGGTGTCTGCGCGGCCAGGGCGGCGCGACCCCCAAAGGCTTGCGTGAGCAGCAGACAGAGCAAGCAGGACAGGAGAATCGCAATGGGCCGATTAGATGAAAGCGCGCGCATGATCACTCCAATGCAAATGGCGACGGTCGAATCGGATGATGAATCACCATGAAAGCACGGCAACGCAGGCTTTGCGCATCCATCGAATGCCCAACATCCATTTGGTTGCGCTTTACTCAACCACTACAGGGCCGGAAAAGTCCAGGGCGAATTGCTCCAGGAATACAGAGTAAGCCCTAGTTTTCTGAAACAAATCTTCAATAAAGCAGATTGTTTTTAAGGCGCCCGCTCCGGCTTTGACGGCGCAAGTGAATTGCGCCTACGCCTACGCGGCGGCAAGCCATGCCGACGCATGGCTTGCAGAGCATTTTCAAAAGCAAAATGCTCTAAAAAGCGGGGTCCTGGGGGAGGGCAAAGCCCTCCCCCAGCTCTTATTCTTTAACGTGCGCCGGCCATCTGGCGCAGGCGTGCCACGCGCTCCTCGATGGGCGGGTGGGTGGAGAACAGGCTCATCATGCTGCGGCCCGAGAACGGGTTGACGATGAACATGTTCTCGGTGGCCTGATTGCCGTGCAGCGGCACGCGCTCGCTGCCTCGACTGAGCTTTTCCAGGGCTCCGGCCAGG
This sequence comes from Desulfocurvibacter africanus subsp. africanus DSM 2603, assembly GCF_000422545.1. Lineage (NCBI taxonomy): Bacteria > Pseudomonadati > Thermodesulfobacteriota > Desulfovibrionia > Desulfovibrionales > Desulfovibrionaceae > Desulfocurvibacter > Desulfocurvibacter africanus. The sequence continues at coordinate 37,794 of NZ_AULZ01000027.1, read as the reverse complement.
GACAGGGGGCTGCGCGAAATGCGCGCGCCGGTTTCGTCGGCCAGGTATTCGCGCGAGCGGGAGATGGCGAACTGGATGATGGTCGCGGCGATGGGCGCGACGATGGCCATGGCCAGGGCCGCCAGCGGGTTGCCGCCGCCTTCCTCGTCGCTGCGGCCAAAGCCGAAGATGGCCGTCCACTTGACCCAGTTGGCCAGCATGACGATTACGCCGGCCAGAACAGCGGCCACGGTCTGCACGAGAATGTCGCGATTCTTTACATGGGCCAGCTCGTGGGCGATGACGCCGCGCAGCTCCTCGGGGCTGAGCAGATGCATGATGCCCTCGGTGACCGCCACGGCGGCATTTTCAGGGTTGCGGCCCGTGGCGAAGGCGTTGGGGCTTTCCTGGGGCACGACGTAAAGTTTGGGCTTGGGAATGCGGGCCTCGGCCGCCAGTTCGTCCACCATGGCGTGCAGCATGGGCGCGTCCTCGGGCGCGAGTTCGCGGGCGCGGTACATGGACAGGACGATCTTGTCCGAGAACCAGTAGCTGCCGACGTTCATGACTATGGCGAAGAGAAAGGCAAGCATGAGACCGCCCCTGCCGCCGATGGCCTGGCCGATGAGCAGGACGATAGCGGTGAGCAGGCCGAGCAGCAGGCCGGTCTTGAGCTGGCTGGACATGTTGCGGATGCTCCTGATTGGGTTCTGGGTGGCGTGTCGGCGGTCGGCCGGCTAATCCTCCACCTGGATGCGCCTGCCTCCGCCCGATGGTGCACGCGGCACGCTTACGGTGAGCACCCCGTCGCGCAGCACGGCCCGTATGGCGGACAGGTCCAGGCCCTCGGGCAGGTCCACATGGCGGACGAAACGGCCGTGGGAGCGTTCCAACATGTGGAAAACGCCTTCCTCCGGGTCCTTCTCCGGGCGGCGCTCACCGGAAATGAGCAGTCCGCGGCTTTCGATTTCGAGGGAGATGTCCTCGCGGCTCAGGCCGGGCAGCTCCACGCTTAGGGTCACGCCCGAGGCGGACTCGTACATGTCCAGGCAGGGATGCCACGCGTATTGCCCACCGCGCCCGGGAAGTCTGCAGCCAGGATGGCCCACTGTTTCGGCAGGTCGTTCCTGCCTGGCTTTGGTCACAGCCGCGATCCAGGGCGACCAGTTGTATTTGGCCATGTGTCCTCGCTCGCCGGCCCTGCCGGCAGGTTTCGCTGCGCGCCGCATGACGAGCGCCGGACGCGCCGATAGATTATTCATAATCCCTGCGGGCCTGAAGTCAATGCGCCGTGTCGCCCGGGAATATCCAGTGGAGCATGTCAACCGCAACGGCCTTGCCCATGGGCTGGAAAGAAGGCAATACTAGTCGAAGGTCCATGTCCCGGGGTAACGCCCGGCCCGAATCGACACACTCACCGCCGGATTCCGGAGGTCCATGCATGGCCAAGCCAAGTCAAAAATCGAGGCTCTGCCCCGATCCCATCCCCCATCCCGAGGATACGGTCATCCCCGCGCTCGGCAAGGCGAAGATAGACTCGCCGCTGCGACATGGCCGCTTCATTTCCGACGACTCGCGCGTGCTGCTCGACGTGCACACTACCTCTTGCGATACGCGGGGCGACAATACGTCCTCCATGGAGGAGGCCGGCCCGCGCGAGAAGATCTACTTCGACCCGTCCAAGACCAAGTGCGCAGTGGTCACGGCCGGCGGCCTGTGCCCCGGCATCAATGACGTTATCCGTTCCATCGTGCTGGAAGCCTTCCATAACTATGGCGTGTCCGCGGTCATGGGTATCCGCTACGGCCTGGAGGGCTTCATCCCCAAGTACGGGCACGAGATCATGGAGCTGAATCCCATGGCCGTCTCGCGCATCCACCAGTTCGGCGGGACCATACTGGGCTCCTCGCGCGGGCCGCAGCCCATCGACGGCATCGTCGACGCCCTGGAGCGGCTGAACATCAACATCCTGTTCATGATCGGCGGCGACGGAACCATGCGCGCTGCCGAGAAGATCCAGCAGGAGATCGCCGGCCGCGACCTGCGTATCGGCATCATCGGCATCCCCAAGACCATTGACAACGACATCCAGTACGTGTCCACGACCTTCGGCTTCGACACGGCCGTGGGCAAGGCCTGCGAGGCCATCGACTGCGCGCACACCGAGGCCAACGGTGCGCCCAACGGCATCGGGCTGGTAAAGGTCATGGGCCGCGAATCGGGCTTCATCGCGGCCCAGGCTTCCATGGCCCTCAAGGACGTGAATTTCGTGCTCGTGCCCGAGGACCCCTTCGAACTCGACGGCGAAACCGGCCTGCTCAAGGCCCTTGAACGGCGCATCCGCCGGCGCGGCCACGCGGTCATCGTCACGGCAGAGGGCGCGGGCCAGGACCTGCTCAAGTCCACGGGCCAGACCGACGCCTCGGGCAACCCGGTGCTGGGGGACATCGCCAGCCTGCTCATCGGCAGCATCAAGGACCACTTCAAGAAGGCGGGCATCGACATGACGCTCAAATACATCGACCCGAGCTACATCATCCGCTCGGTGCCGGCCAACACCAATGACCGTATCTACTGCGGGTTCCTGGGCCAGAACGCGGTGCACGCGGGCATGGCCGGCAAGACGGCCATGATGGTCAGCCGCTGGAACTCCCAGTACGTGAACGTGCCCCTGCAGCTCATCACCCGCGGCGGCCGCAAGCGCATCGACACCTGCTCCAACTACTGGCGCAGCGTGCTCGAATCCACGGGGCAGTTGTCCTATTTCCAGGGGGACGGCGTGGTTTGAGGCAAGAGCATTTGCTTTTGAAAATGCTCTGCAAGCCGTGCGTCGGCATGGCTTGCCGCCGCGCGTAGGCGTAGGCGCGATTCACTTGCGCCGTCGACGCCGGAGTGGGCGTCTTAAAGGCAATCTGTTCTAGGATTGGGTCAGGGGGCTACCTAGCGGGTCGGGGAGACATGCATTCCTCGGTCCGGCAGCTTATTTTTCGCGCGGTGTCCGTTTTCGTCCGGATTTGAGCCGGTCCCAGGTCATGGGCCGTTTGCGGGACAGGATGCGCAGGCCGATGACCGCGGCGAGGATGGCCAGCAGGGGGAGGATTTGCAGGAATTCGTTCATGCCCATGGCCGCAGTCTACGTTAAGCCCGGCGCGTGGCAAGTCTGAGGCCTTGCCGGGGCAAGCCCGGCAATCGGGCCAAGGCTAGCGCCGGTAGAAGCGCCCCATGTCCTGGGCCATCCGGGACAGATTCGGGCGTATGCGCTTCAGGACCTCGCCGGGCTTGTCGGCCGGGCGGTTCTCGCTGTCGCGGATTTCCGTGGACAGCATCGAGCTGCTCTCGGCGGGAAAGATGCATACGTTCGAGCCGTCGATGTAGGCCGTGGCGTCCCAGTTCGCGCTGGTCACGTAGCTTCGGCCCATTTCCGCGAAGAGGTCCTGGCCCACGGAGTAGTCCCGCGGCTCGTTGTTCGCGCCGAGCATGCCCAGCAGCGTGGGAGCGAGGTCATGGTGCGAGGTGAGTCGCTCCACACGGGCGGGCGGGCGGCCCGGCCAGAAGACCAGCATGGGCACCTTGGTCTGGCCGACGGTGAAGGCGCTGCTGTCATCCAGGAAGCCAAGTTCATCGAATTCTTCGCCGTGAGCGCTGGTGAAGACGAGGATCGTGTTCGTGGCCAGGCGCGTGTCGAGCACCGCGCGCAGGATTTCTCCGCACAGCTGGTCCAGGTAACGGAGGGCGTTCCGGTAGCGGTTGGCATGTGCCAATCCGTCTCCGCCTGCGGCGCTCAACGCGCTTTGAGAGGCGAGCTTCTCGTATTCCTCGGAGTAGCTGTAGGGGCTTTGGGCCGAATCGAAGAGCAGGAAGTAGAAGAAAGGCTTGTTGCCTGGACCGAGGGCGCGCTTGGCGGCAAAGGCCGCGAATGCGTCCGTGAGGGTGCGGTCGCGCTTGTGCTTGATTTTGGTATCGAAAGCATCGCGTATGTCGGCTTCGGCCAGGTTCACGAAGGCGGTCCTGCGGAACTCGGGCCAGCGCAGGTCCGCGCTGGACGTGATATGAAACTCGTAGCCTGCCGTGGCCAAGGTGTCCATGAGAGCGCTGCCCTTGCGCTGCTTGAGCGCATCATTCCAGTAGGAGCCCGGCAGGCCGTAAAGCAGGGAAAAGACCCCGAAGCGGCTGGTGTTGCCGCCGCTATAGTGGTTGGCGAAAGTCGTGGCGTGTTCCCTGGCGAAGACGTCCAGGTTGGGCGTGACGGCCTCGTTCAGCATGTCGAAGCGCCAGGCATCGAGGAGGACGAGCACGATGTTATGACGTGCGCTGGCTTGTCCAAGCTCAATCGGCCGTAACGGATAGGCCAGTTGGCCCACGGCGAGCGTGGCCGGATCGCTCGCGGCATAAGCGTCGCCCTTGTTGCCCTTGACGCCGAAGGTCTTGGACGCCATGCGCTTTACGGTAAAAGGCTGATAGAGCTGGAACAGCTTGTCGACCTGAAGGATTTCGCGCCGGCCGAACAGGTCGCCGTAGGCATAGGTGGCCTTGTCCGCAGCCACGATGGCTATCAGGACGCAAGCCAGGCCCACGAGGGCCCGCCGTTTGAGCCGGACCGCGCCACGCATGGCCCATAGCAGGCCGGCGATTTGCGCCAGGAGCAGCACGCCGAAAGCCAGGGCAAGTTTGAGGACAGCGCTGGAGGTCGGGTCCAGGGAGCTCCAACCGGTCGGAGGCAGAGCCAGGCTCAAGATCATGGCATTGAGATGCAGGCGGAAGATGGAGAAGGAGTATGCGTCGGCCAGAAGGAAAAGATTCAAGGCCAACATGAGCGCGAAGGCCAGGCTCCAGGCCACGGTGCGGGATCTGGTCAGGATGTAGGCAGCCAAAGCGATCAACACGGCGGCGGCGTTGAGCATGGCCATGTGCGAGACGGTGGCGGCCAGCAGGTATGCGCGGACCATGGGGCTGGCGTTTTGCAGCACCGGTGCCAGGGCGGGCAGGAAAGCCAGGCAGGAGACGAAAGCGCTCCATAGGCCGAACAGGGCCAAAAGCGAGAAGAGCTGCCTGTCTGTCGGCAGCAGTACGGAAAAAAAGCTGGTGAACATATTGGCCTATCGGCGTGCGGACATGGCCGCTACGAGGTGCTCGGGTTGCGCGATGATCTGCTTGCCGTGCTAGCTGCCTGAACGAACGCTGTCAAGGCCGTACGCGCCCGGCTGCGCATGCCTGCCTTGTGGCGCTGGACAGAGGATGTGCGCCGGACCGGCGAAGTGGCCAGGAGCGCGATATCTGCTAAAGCATTTTGCATTTCAGACGCTCCCTTCGGCGTTGACGGCGGAATTACATTCCGCCTACGCCTGCGGGGCAGCAAGCCATGCCGACGCATGGCTTGCAGAGCATTTTCAAAAGCAAAATGCTCTAAACCGGGGCGAAAAGGCGTCGCCTCGTTTCGTATGGAGCCGCGCGTCGGCTTACGCCGCTGTCGGAATTGAGCCGGACCTTTAATCGCCATTCGAAGCCAGGGCTAGCCGAGCACCACATTGCCGGCCATGGAAAGCAGCGTGCAGCGTCCGCGCATCTCCCTGCCAAGGAAGGGCGTGTTCTTGCCCTTGGAGCGCATGGTCTCGGTCGTGAGGGTCCAGCGGGCCTCGGGATCGAACAGGATGAAGTCCGCCGGATCGCCGGGCCGGAAATAGTTGGCCGGCAGGCCGAAGACCTCGGCGGGCCGTTCGTGCCACAGGCGTCGGAAGGCCGCTTCGTCCAGCACGCCTTCGCGCACCAGATCCCAGGTCAGCGGCAGGGCCGTATCCAGGCCGGAGATGCCGCACGGGGCCAAGTCGAACTCCACATCCTTCTCGTGCGCGGCGTGCGGGGCATGGTCCGTGGCGAGCATGTCGATGGTGCCGTCGGCAATGGCCGCGCGCATGGCCTGCAGGTCGGCCTGCGTGCGCAGTGGCGGGTTGACCTTGGCCTCGGTGCGGTAGCCGTCCACGGCCTCTTCGGTCAGCAGCAGGTAGTGCGGGCAGGTCTCGGCCGTGACCGCCACGCCGCGCGCCTTGGCCGCACGGATGAACTCCAGCGAGCGGATGCAGCTGATGTGCGCCAGATGGATGGGAATGGCCAGATATTCGGCCAGCAGGATGTCGCGGGCCACCTGCACGGCTTCGGCCACGTCGGGCTGGCCGCGCAGGCCCAGGCGGCTGGAGATCGCGCCTTCGTTGACACCCGCGGCTGGGGCCATGTGCGGGTCCTCGCAGTGGTCGATGACCGGCCGGCCCACGCTGGCCGCGTACTCCACGGCGCGACGGAAGCGTTCCGTATCGGCCACGGGCAAGCCGTCGTTGGAGAAGGCCACGCAGCCGACCTCGGCCAATTCGGCCATGGGCGCCAGCTCCTGGCCCTTCAGGTCCTTGGTCAGCGCGCCGATGGGGTGCAGGAACGGGCCCTGGGGCCAAGTCTTGCGGGCCGCGCCGAGCATGGCCTGCGTTATGGGTGCGTGGTCGTTGACGGGCCGCGTGTTGGCCATGCACATGATCCGGCCGAAGCCGCCGTGCGCGGCGGCAGCCAGGCCCGAGGCAATGTCTTCCTTGTATTCGAAGCCGGGCTCGCGCAGGTGCGTGTGTGCGTCGATGAGCGCCGGCAGCAGGATCGCGCCGCCTGCATCCACGGTTCGCGCTGCGCCATAGTCCCGATCGGGCGCGTGATCGGTCAGCTCCAGCACCTTGCCGTCGGACACGAGCAGGTCCACGGCCCGGCCCAAGCACCGCGCATTGCGGATAACCAGTTCAGGTGCGGCCATCATTCGACCTCCTTGCGCGTCACGTACAGGAAAAGCAGGGCCATGCGCACGGCCACGCCGCTGGCCACCTGGTCGAGGATAAGGCTGTCCGGGCAGTCCGCGACATCGGAGGAGATCTCCAGCCCGCGGTTGATGGGGCCTGGGTGCAGGATCTTCGCTCCGGCGTTGGCCCGTTCCAGGTGGCGCATGCCCAGGCAGTATGAGCGCGCGTACTCGCGCCCGTCCGGGAACAGGCAGGAGGTTTGGCGCTCAAGCTGCAGCCGCAGGCACATGACGGCGTCGACGCCGCGCACGGCCTCGTCCAGGTTATAGCCGACCTCCACGGGCCAGCCTCCCACGGCCGAAGGCATGAGCGTGCGCGGTCCGCACAGGCGCACTTTCGCGCCCAGCATGGTCAGCAGCTGCACATTGGAACGCGCAACGCGGCTGTGGGCAATGTCGCCCAGTATTAGGATGGTCTTGCCCTGCACCGAACCCCATTCCTGGTACAGGGTAAAGGCGTCCAGCAGGGCCTGGGTGGGGTGGGCGTGCCAGCCGTCGCCCGCGTTGATCACGGAGCACTCCAGCCGCTCGGCCAAATATTGGGCCGCGCCGCTGGCCTGGTGGCGTATGACCAGGGCGTCCAGGCTCATGGCCTGCAAGGTCCAGGCAGTGTCCTTGAGACTTTCGCCCTTGGTCAGCGAACTGCCGGACTTGGCCAGGGAAAAGGTGTCGGCCGAAAGCCGCTTGGCGGCCATGTCGAAGGATGTCTTGGTGCGCGTGCTCGGCTCGGCGAAGAACAAGACCACGGTGCGGCCCTTGAGCGTGGGCACCTTCTTCACCGGCCTGGCGTTGATCTCCTGGAAATATCGGCCGGTGCGGAAAACGTGCTCGGCTTCCTCGCGGCTGAGTTGTCCAACATCCAGCAGGTCCTTATGCGGCCATTCCATGGGCTCACTCTCCTTGGCCTCTGTGCAATGCACCTTGACGCCATTTCACCGGGCGGGAAGCTAAAACAAGATCAGGCCTCCAGCAAGAAGAACTCGCGATCCCAGACAACCAGGGCCTCGGGCTCAAGCCCGATTTTGCGCCAGGCCGGCAACAGCTCGCCGCGCCAGCCGCGCACGTCGCTCTGGTAGCGGCGCGGCAGGTGCAGCCGCCTGGCTGGCAGGCCCAGAGCCGCGGCGCGCGAGCGGACGTGCAGATACAGGGCAAGTGACATGGCGCGCTGGCCCAGGGCCGCATGCCACGGTCCGGCCAGGATGCTGGTGACGAAGGCCTCCTCGGGCGCGACGCCCAGGCGAATGACGTCGACGGAGCGACTCCACAGGCGCAGCAAGGCCAGGGCCAGCAGATTGATGGTTCGCGCAAGGCCCCAAGGGCGGTAGCTCCCGGCCGTCAGATCCCCGGCTAGGGGGGTGCCGGCGAGCACGAGACAAGGGTGCAGACGCACGCTCTCGGGCTCCAGGGATACGGCCGTGTCCACGTCGCGCAGGAAGGCGGCGCCGGATTGACCGGGCAGGCCGGGCATGAGGTGCAGACCCAAAGCCAGGCCCGCCACGCTGACAGCCCGGCAGCCGGCCAGGGCCTCGGCTGGTCCGTGACCACGGCCGGAGCGAGCCAGCGCCTCGGCGTCGAAGGTCTGCACGCCGATTTCGACAAGTTCTAGCCCCAGGTCCCTCAATCTGGACAGCAAAGAAAAATCGCAGGCATCTGGCCGTGTGGAGCAGCGGATGCGTGCAATAAGTCCCTGCTTCATGTAGGATGCAGCCAAGGCCACGAATCGTTCGGGCCACGGTTCGGGTAGGGCCGTGAATGTGGCGCCGTAAAAGCCGATTTCCAGGGGCTGGGAGCCTGTCCGGTGCAGGCGATCCAACTCGGCGGCCAGTTGGGCATGGTGTTCGGCCAGAGGCTTGCGGTCTAGTCCGGTTTGCAACCGCTGGGAGCAGAAGCGACAGCGTCCGGGGCAGCCGTGCTGCGGCAGGAATACCGGCAAGATCCTGCGCGTGGCGCTGCCGCGGCGCGAACGGGGGTGGCGGAAGGCGATCAGGCGCGGCATGCTATACCATGTTCGGTTGGCAGGACGAAAAAGAAAAGGGAATGAATATTTTTTTAAACGTCTTGATTTAAACTGCTGAGTTCGTTAGCTTTAGCTAATGCCGGCTGTCGGCGCTTCAACGTTCGATCTAGCCGTGCAGGCCAGGGCAACCCGGCGCAGGCCGAAGCAAGGGAGGCGAGCCCATGAGGGACGAACAGTGCATCTTCTGCAGGATAGCGGCCGGCGAGGTGCCGTGCGCCAAAATCTACGAAAGCGAAAGGCTGCTGGCCTTTCTCGATATCGCACCCAGCATGAAGGGCCACACCTTGCTCGTTCCCAAGGAGCATTATCGTACCTTGCTCGATTTGCCCAGCGACCTGGGCGAGGAGATCCTTGCGGCGCTCAAGGTCGTGGGTAGGGCCGTCATGGAAGGGACCGGGGCGGATGGTCTCAACTTTGGCGTCAATACCAACGCCGCGGCAGGCCAGGTGGTGATGCACGCCCACTTCCACCTCATCCCGCGGTTCGCCGGCGACGGCCTCAAGCTCTGGGGCCAGACATCCTATGCCGGCAAGGAGGAGATGAACGATTATGCCCAACGCATCGCAAGCGCGGTCCGAAGCTAGCTCTCTGGGCGAGCGGAGACTGCACCTGAACAAGACGCTGACCAAGGCCGAGATCGTGGACTACATCTACGAGAAGACGGACTTGAACCGGGCCGAGATCAAGGCGCATGTGGAAACCTTGCTCGACATCATGAAGCAGTCCATAAAGCGCGACCATTCTCTGCTCATCAGCGGCTTCGGCAAGTTCGAGGCTTACGACAAGCGGGCTCGCAAGGGGCGCAACCCCCAGACCAACGAAACCATCACCTTGCCGCCGCGCAAGGTCGTGGTCTTCCGCTTGTCGCGCAAGTTCCGCGGCGAACTGAACGGTGAAGAGCTGGAGGATTAGAACCAGCTTTCGCCATGATCTAGCGAGTCTTCGGGCAAGGGTCTTGAGGAGGGTACGCTCTCCTCGAGACCCTCAGCCTGCCGAGAAATCTCGTCCCTTCGAGGACTGAACGCGCAGGCCTCCCGCGCTCGGCTTGCTTTGGCTGCGGAGTCCTGCCCGCGCAAGTCCGGCGCTCAGACTCGGCCAGCCGCTTACGAATCCTTGCCGGCCGTATCAATGATCAAGTTCTTGCCATCCATGTCTATTGAGATCATATCGCCACCCACGACGGTAATGGTGCCGTTCGAGGGCGTACCCTTGCATTCTTCGGGCGTGTTCACGATGACGTACGCTCCGCCATCGTCGCACAGGGTGACCGCCTGGCCGGGCTGTAGCCCTCCATTGGCTGATATGGTGGTCGAAAAAGCGGCCAGGGCCGCGAGCAAGGCGATCTTCCTCATGTGCTTCTCCGCTCTCATGCAGTGTTTATAAGACCATCCGGCATAGTTGACGGCTTCCATAGCGCAACTTGCATGCCATGCATGTTTCGTATTGTCGAAGCGGGGTTGGCTGAACGGCCTTCATGGCCCGACACAGGCTGAGCGCATGTTTTTGTAAAGCTTCGTACGTTCTTTTCTCACGTCGAGATGCGCAGGGATGCGCTTGCGCCTAGGCGTCTGGATGCTATTGGCGGAAACCGCGCATGGAGCGGCGGGAGTATGCCGAATAACAGTGGCCGGAATGACATGCGTAACGGGCTAAATCATTTTCGCCATTGCGTATGCCCGATTGATGCACGATAGGAGATGGCCGTGCAGAGGCCCAGAGCATGTTAAACAGACGCAGGATGACGAAATCATGGGAGCTGCGGGCCGTTTCGGCATTGAGGCACGTATGTCGGAGCAGAGGCACGAGGCGAAGGCCATTGCGGGGATAGGCAGCGCGAATCTGGACAGACGGAGCCCGCCAGCGTACGAGCCGAATGGTTGGGACTGAAAGAAAAAGGCCGCCTCGGCATGAAGCCAGGCGGCCGACGGGCCCTGTGGGGGTGTAGGGTGGGCCCGCTGGCCAACATGGCGGGGCGCTCGCCATGTTGGCCATGGGTATAAGGCAATGCAAGGGGCCGACGGGAAGCAACCCCTTGCAGGAAGGCCGTTGCCTCTCCTGCGGATGGATGTAAGGCAATTGGCATGCCATACCGTAAACAGGCTCGAAGCCAGTCCTGGTGGGGTTTGTCTCTCTCCCGTCCTTGCAAGGGCAGGCGCGTAAGCGCAAAAAGCGATACAGGCAGCGTCAATTTTGTTCACGACACTCCAGCGCCGGAAGGCGCTGAAGCAGCGCGCCGGTGATTGTAGCCGGAAAGCGCCAGGGAGCGGAGTATGAAAAAGTTGTTCACGCAGGAATTGCACCCCGAGGTTTTCGAGCTCGAATCCGAGGATGGCAAGGCCTACGCCGTGCTGGCCGAAGATCAGGAGACCCTTGTGGGTCTTTTCCCATGGGAAGATATAACCGGCGGCGAAACCACGGCCTTCCACAATGCCTTCCTGTTTCTGACTGCGCCCAAGCTGCTGGAAATTATTGAAGACATCGCCGAGGGCCGCGCGGACAAGGAAATCCAGAAGGAATGCCGCGCGGTGCTGGAAATGTTTACGCGCATGGCCACCGAGGAGAGAAGTCAAGGCTGATTTGTGACTCAACCGTCTGTCGGCAATCCACGGACATGAAAATCGGAGTCCGTCCGCTGGCTCGGACAAAGGCTTAGGGCTAGATTTCGCCCAGCGCCACGAAAGCGCGACCCAGATGCGGGATTGGCCAATGGTCTGCGGAGCCGGGCAACATTGCCGAGAGTCACTGTCCGGTGTCCGATACGCATGGGAACGAGGCTCGCAAGCCCCAGGACCAGAGAGGAGGAGCCGTGACGGAAATGCGCGACAGTATTGAAGAGCAGCCCATGGCCGAGCGCGGCAGCGTGGAAGATATGTCCGAGCTTGAGCTTTTGGAGCGGCTGTTCGAGATGACTTGCCCTTCGTGCGACCAGGATGCGGTCCGCCAAGCTGCGGTAGAGATGGCCGAGCGTATCGTTTAGCCCCTGCATTAACGGCTTTGTGTGGCGGCCCGCCCAGAGTGCTCTGGGCGGGCCGCCTTATTCATGCTGCTGCGACAAAAGGGAGGTTGGAGCCTTAACATAATCCTCCGAGCACATTACAATACCAAGGTTGGCTCATCAGGCAAGGAGGGAATTATGCGCGGTACTTATGGGCAGGCGAAGCGTCCGGCCGGAACTGCGGCTTTTGTGCGGGCCCTTGTGTTTTTTGTGATTCTTGCGGCCTTGGTTGCCTGCGGGGAAAGCGAGACCCCGCAGGCCTCGGGTTTAACTGGCTGGGAGCAAAATGGGGAGTACGACCAGCGCTATGATCCGCAGGAGCTGGATAGGGTCAAGGGCTCCTTCCAGGAAATCGTCGAGTTGACTCCTCTGGATGGCATGGCTCCAGGCATTGGCGTAATCATGCGTGACAGGGCCGACGACGAGCTGGTGACCGTGCATCTGGGACCCAAGGCCTTCGTTGGCAAGCAGTTGGAGGAATTCGGCCTGACCGCGGGACAGAAGATCAAGGTCACCGGCGTCTGGGCCGAGTTCGACGGCAAGGACGTGTTCATGGCGTCCAAAATAAAGAAAGGCGAATTCCAGCAGGTCAAGGTGCGTCGCACGAGCGACGGCACGCCTTATTGGAGCATGAGCCCGGAGCAATTGGCGGCCGAGCGTGCCAGCGAATTCGAGGATGACGGAGAAGGCTAATCATTTTGATCGCCGCCAGGTCTTCTTGGCGGCTGGGCAGCTTCCAATCAGGCGTCTTCTGGTTATTAAAGCATTTTGCATTTCAGACGCTCCCTTCGGCGTTGACGGCGGAATTACATTCCGCCTACGCCTGCGGGGCGGCAAGCCATGCCGACGCATGGCTTGCAGAGCATTTTCAAAAGCAAAATGCTCTAGAAGTGCAGTCCTTTTGTGGCGCATCTATGCTAATGGTGTTTTGAGACAGTATGTATAAATAAAGACAAGTGGAATTTCGTACAATTGAGATGATAAATGGATGCGCTCTGCCTTGCGTGTGAAAGGTCTAATCTGAAGATATAATAGTTCATTGAGTAAGTCGTTGAATACCAAATCCTGTTTATTGCATGTCGGAATGTGAAAGGCGCACGTCAATGCCGAGAAGCGGAAGGTGGCTGCTGACAAGTGTAAGTGCCGTAGGAATACGAAGCGGGCTGTCGGCTCGCTATGATTCGCCGTGTCGAGGCTGAGTTGTCTTTTAACTTTACCTGCGCACATTTTTAAATGTAAGACATGAACGCTGTCCAGATAGTATGGATAGTCAATGGACATTCCGGTATAATCTGGCAGGAAAGCATTTAAACAAGGTGAATCATGAAGGCCAAGCTCCTGGGCATTTTACCCTGGCGTAGAAACGCCGACGCTGCACCCGCCAAAGATGACGTGGTCAGCGAAGCCAAGGCTTGGTTCGAGTCGGCCATGGAGCAGGGCGCCTCCCTTGAACTGCTTTTGCCTGGCGAGGGCGACCAGATGGCGGCCATCCACGGCACGCCTTATCAGCTCCGCCAGGGGCGGGTCTACATGGAGATCAGGGAGCACGGCGTCTGCCTGAGCGATCTAAAGAACCGTGAAGCCATCGGCTTCATGGGCGTGCGCCGGGACGGCAAGCTGAGCTTCTGTCGTTTCTCCTCCAACCTGCTCGAGGCTGGTGTGACCAAGCTCGGATTCCGCATGGCCATCCTGGAGTTGCCCAGGAGCATGGAGGTCCTATCCCGCTCTACTCTGCGTATCGAGCCAGTGGAGAGTCAGAGCGTATGTGCCGAACTCTGGGCCGCCAAACTCCTCAAGTCCGGTCAGGAAGGCAAACTCGACGAATGGGGCCCGGCCGATCTCGTGCACTCGAATGAGGAATCACAACTGCGCATCATGGACATGTCCGCCAGCGGCATGCGCCTGCGCCTTTCGCCCACCGTCATCCGCCAGAAGATGATGCACGGCCTGTCTTTCCAAAAAGGCCGCAGGTTCTTCCTGCGTATGCGCCTGTGGGATGGAGGCCAGTCCTGGTCCGCCCCGCTGGTTTTATTCGCGGTCATCCGCAGCGCGGCCGTGGCTGACCAGGGCCAGACAGTGGACCTTGGTCTGCAGTTCATCGGTATGGCCAGTCAGGGCGGGGAAGGGGAACTGCTCTGGTCTCGCCTACCCGCGGATGGCGTGCCCGTGCTCACCGATTGGGTATTCCAGCGCCATTTGGAACAGGCCAGGCTGCAAGCTTCCATCTGAGCCCGTCTGTCTAGAATCGCAGCGCAAGCAGGATTCGTCGTACATGCACCTGACACAAGTCGCGTAAAAGCTGGGCAGGGTTTTGCCCTCCCCAGGCCCCTCCCCCCCGGGAAAGTTTTCCCTGGCCCTCCAACTTCATTGACGAGTTGCTCTGGCGGACCGCCCTCGCGCGAGGGTGCGGTTATGCCTTGCACATCGTCCCCGACATGCTTTGGGCTGCTTTTCGCGGCAACTCTTCTTGCAAAATACCGACAAACCATTGTGCTGGGTTATAAACGGCGGACGTCGATCCTTGCGCTTTGCTGCATCTTGGGCATCATCTGGGGACATCGGCTGGAGCGCGGACTCTTCGCCGCAAGCGTGATGTGGGGCTGTAAGCCTTGAGCTTATGGTCGCAGGCTAGATCAGAGGCGCTGGAAAGAGGGATCGGGGAGAAAAGGAGGCGGGGCTCAAAAAGATTCGCCGTAGGCGCGGTGAGCCGTTGGAACGGCTGTTTCCCATCGGCGAGGAGCCGGGAACTTCATCGCGCACTGGCGAATCTTGTGGCGGCACTCAAATGCCGGTTATGGGGAGATGGCTTAACGATAGCAACCCTCCGTTACTGTGAACCCAATCTGCAAAGGGACCGTCCCGATGCATTGATTCCCTTTTACTCTTGTCGCCAGATGTCTGTAAAGACCCATCTGCATATTTTTTTATGACATAATGCAGATGCAAATCTTGGAAACAATAAGAATTATTTCTGCACTCATCGCAAACACCAGACATTGAAGAGGAAAAAAGAAATGCTGGCTCTGGCCGTACTTGCATGTCTCAAGGAAAGTCACGGCCGCTGCGGGTCGCCTTTCATGGACGGGTTGGGCGGGAAGTGCTGAATGGCCGTCGCAAGAGTGATACGGGGGGTGCCGCTCCAAAAGACAGCGCCTCGCCGGAGCAGAAATTCCGACGAGGCGCTATGTTCAGGAAGTTTAGATAATCCGTTAAGTTAATGCCTTGTCTTTCCCATTAGAATGGCGCGTATTATCCGAAGATGGTCCGGGCAAGTGGGATAACCGTAGAAGGTGAGCTTCCCGGGCTTTTATGCTTTAGACGTTGAACAGGAAGTGCATGACGTCGCCGTCTTTAACCTCATATTCCTTGCCTTCCACGCGCAGTAGGCCCTTGGAGCGGCAGGCCGACTCGGAGCCGCAGGCCATGTAGTCTCCGTAGGCAATGACTTCGGCGCGGATGAAGCCGCGCTCGAAGTCCGTGTGAATGACGCTGGCGGCCTGGGGCGCTTTCCAGCCCTTGCGGATGGTCCAGGCGCGGACTTCCTTTACGCCGGCGGTAAAGTAGCTGATGAGGCCCAAGGAAGCGTAGCCCGTGTGGATGACCTGGGCCAGGCCCGATTCCTTAACCCCGAAGGAGGTCAGGAACTCAAGGTATTCCTCGTCGGACATGCCCACCAGCTCCTCCTCCACCTTGGCCGAGATCTTGACCACCGGCGCGCCGCGCTGGGCCGCCAGTTCGCGCACGCGCGTCACATGGGCGTTGTCCTCGGCCAGGCTCTCCTCGTCCACGTTGCAGCAGTAGATGACGTTCTTGGCCGTGATGAGGCCCAGCTCGTTGAAGAGCATCTTGCCGGCGTCGGTCTCACGGCCTTCGAAAGTCGCGGCCGGCTCGCCTTTGCCCAAATGCTCGGCAAGGGCCTTGGCCGCGTCGAGCACGGGTTGGAGCTTCTTGTCACCCTTGATTTGCTTGGCCAGGCGATCCGCCCGGTTCTCCACGAGCTGCAGGTCGGCCAGGATCAGCTCGGTATCGATGGTTTCGATGTCGCGCAGGGGGTCCACGGAGCCGTCCACGTGCACAACGTCGCCGGTATCGAAACAGCGCACCACGTGCAGAATGGCCTGGCCCTCGCGGATGTTGGCCAGGAACTTGTTGCCCAGGCCCTCACCCTTGCTCGCGCCCTTTACCAGGCCCGCGATGTCGACGAAGTCCACCGTGGCATGCACGACCTTCTGTGGCTTAACCAGCTTGGCCAGCGCGTTCAGCCGCTCGTCCGGCACAGGCACAACGGCTTTGTTGGGTTCGATGGTGCAGAAGGGGTAGTTGGCGCACTCGGCGTTCTGGGCCTTGGTGAGTGCATTGAAAAGTGTGGACTTGCCCACATTGGGCAGGCCCACGATGCCTATGGACAGAGCCATGGTGGTTCTCCTTTTTGTGATGACGGCGGTAGGGCTTGGCAGTCAGCCTGGCCGCCTCGGCACTTCGGGCCGGCCGGCCTCGCTTATCAGAAAAAGGAGATTCGCCCAAGGACTCGTTGCCGCGATGACCTGGCCGTCCCTAGTCCTTCTTGAAGAAGAACTCCTTCTCTTCCTTGGTAAGGATTTCCGAAGCTGGAATAGTTTCAGCGCTATGGACCGTGCGTTTGCGGTATTCGGCGATGGCCGCGCGCACCTTGTCCACCAGTTCCGACGAGTCGCACTCTTTACTGAAAAAGCCGAAAACACCGGTTACGTTCACCGCGGCCATGGCTGTTTGCAGGTCTGGCAGGCCGGTGAGCATGATCTTCACCGTGCGCGGGCTGATGTGCCGGATACGTTCCAGGAAGGACAGGCCGTCCATGCCGGGCATATGCATGTCCGAGATGATCACGGCGAATGGCCCTTGATCGCGCACCAACGCCAAGGCACGCTCGGGGCCCTCGGCGGTTTGCACCTGGAAGTGCTGGGAAAGGACGCCCTGGTACACGGCGAGGAATACGGGATCGTCGTCCACCAGGAGCACGCGTTCGATCATGGGGCCTCCCCGCGGCAGTGGAGGGAGATGAGGGATTGGCCCGCGCGGGTTAGGGCCGGATTGCTCAATACTGATTAATCACTTGCCGTTCAAGGGCAAGTCGGTATCGCGTGGCAGGATCATTGGCTGGTAAGGAAATCGAACTCCTCCCTGGTCAGCAGCTTGCCTTTGGAGAAAGGGCGGCCGGTGCGCGCGCCGTGCTTGTGGTGCTCGGCAACGGCCTTGCGCACGGCGGTGACCAGGGTCTGTGGCTGGCATGTCTTGCTGAAGAAGCCGAATACGTGGCCCTTGTTCACTGCGGCCATGGCCGTTTCCAGATCGGCATGCCCCGTGAGCATGATTTTCACCGTGCTGGGGCTCAGACGGCCGGCTTCGGCCAGGAAATCAATGCCGTCCATACCGGGCATATACATATCCGAAATTACGACGGCATAGGGAGGGTGCGCTTCGAGCCGCTCCAAGGCCTGGGCGGGACCGGTGGCCGTGTCCACGGGAAAGTGCTTCTCAAGCATGGCACCGAAGGCGACCAGGCTAAGCGGATCATCGTCCACGATGAGAATTCGTGTGCTGTCCGTCATTCAGTTGATTTCTCCGGAAATATTTAGCTGGGCGTCATGCAGGTTGCGGATGCATGAGATCAGTCCTATCCAATTAAGCAACAATAACAAAATATTCCCACCCTTAGTCAAGCAGTAAAATGAAAATGCGCCTTAACGCAAACCTATCGCCGATAATACGGACCGAGGGTATTGCATAATACACAGGCTGATAGTTGCCGGCCTGCTGATTACTCGCTCAGTCGTTCGTCGTGAACAGGCGTTCCAGTACTTGGTCAAACTCCTCCAGGTCGATGGGCTTGGAGAGATAATCGTCCATGCCGGCGTCCAATAGTTTTTCGCGATCGCCCTTGAGGGCGTAAGCGGTCAGGGCCACGATGGGAATTTTGGGATCGCCCGCCTCGCCCGCGCGTATGCGCTTGGCGGCCTCGTCGCCGTCCATCTCCGGCATGAGCACGTCCATGAGCACGAGGTCGAAGGAATCCGCGGAAAGCTTGTCGAGGGCTTCGCGTCCGTTTTCCGCCAGGCTGACCGTGTGGCCCTTGCGCCGGAGCAGCTCCATGGCCAGAAGCTGGTTCACCTTGTTGTCCTCGGCCAGCAGCACCTTTAGCCTGCGCTTCTGAAGCGCTTTTTGCGGACGGCCTGTTTCAGCCTTGGGCTCCTCTTCTTGCGCCACGTCGCATTCGATGGTGAAGAAGAAGGTCGAACCCTTGCCGACTTCGCTCTCGGCCCAGATGCTGCCGCCCATGAGCTCCACGAGCTGCCTGCAGATGGTCAGGCCCAAACCCGTGCCTCCGTACTTGATGTGCGCCGAGGATTTGAGCTGGGCGAAGCTCTCGAAGATGGAGGCAAGCTTGTCCGGAGGGATGCCGATGCCCTGGTCCGCGACCGTGAACAGCAGTTGCGTGCGGTCCGGGGACGAGGCTTCGCCGTTGCTGCTTACGGTTACCCGCACCACGCCCTGCTCGGAGAATTTGACCGCATTGCTCACGAGATTGGTGAGCACCTGCCGCAGACGGCCCTTGTCGCCGATCAGGCGCTCCGGCGCGCAGTCCTCAAGGGTATGATGGATGTGCAGCCCTTTTTCGTCCGCGCCCAGCGACAGGGGCTTGAGCGTGGAGTCGAGAACGTCGCGCAGGTCGAAGGGCTCCTGGTCCAAAGCGATCTTGCCGGCTTCGATCTTGGAGAGGTCCAGGATGTCGTTGATGATGTCCAGGAGGGCCAGGCCGGACTTCTTGGCCAGCAGCAGGTACTCCCTGGCCTGCGCATCGTTTACGCGCATCAGCGCGAGTTCGTTCATGCCGAGGATGCCGTTCATGGGCGTGCGGATTTCATGGCTCATGTTGGCCAGGAATTCGCTCTTGGCCCTGGTGGCCTGCTCGGCGACCTCCTTCTGCGCCTCCAGCGCATCCGCCCACTGCCGCAACTCGTCGTAGAGCCGCACGTTGTCCATGGCCACGGAAGTCAGGTCCGCCAGGGATTGCAGGAATCTTACCGCGTCTGGTTCGGGGTTGTGCTCGGCGGCCCAGTAAGCGCCGATGGCGGCCACGGGATTCGCGCTGCGCACGGGCACCATGGCCAGGCTCTTGACGAAGGTCGGCCGGTAGGTGTCCATGGGGATGCGCGGGTCGGCGTAGATGTCCTTGATCACAGCGGTCTGCCGGTTGAGCATGACCCAGCCGCTAATGCACATTTCCATGGGAAAGCGCTGGCCCTTCCACAGGGGCTCGATGGCGTCCTCGTCGGCGTAAAAGCATTTGTCTCCATCGCGCAGGACGAACGAAACACCGTCCGCGCCGGTCAACTCCCTGGTCGACGTGCGCACGACGGTCATGATCGACTCCAAGTCGCGCGCCGTGGACAGGTCCTGAGCGGCCTGAGCGAGTCTTTCCTCGATCCTGGCCCGCTGTTCGGCTTTTTCCTTGGCCAGGATGAGTTCCTGCTCCATCCGCTTGCGGTCGGTAATGTCCTGGACTGTCCCGAATCCGCCGAGCAGCTCGCCTTTCCCGTCGAACTCCAGTTCCGCGACCTCGCGGACCCACTTCACTGCGCCGGCCACGACGATCCTGTGCTCGATATCGTAAGCCTCGCCCTGAATGGCGGCCGTCCACTTCGTGGCCACTTGCTCCCGGTCGTCGGGGTGCACTCGGGACAGAAACAGCTCATATGTCAGCGGCGTCCCATGGGGAATTCCGAACAAGCGGTAGGTCTCGTCGGACCAGATCAGCTCGTTTCGCCGGATATCGAGCCGCCAGCTTCCGGTCTGTGCCACGGTCTGGGCGCGATCCAAGTCCGCCTGGCTCTCCCGCAGGGCGTTCTGAACCCTGGTGAGCGCGGTCACGTCCATGCCGTATACATTCACGTAATCCTGGTCCGGTATGGGCGCTATCGCCAGAAGATAGGCGCTGCCGTCCAGGAAAACCTCCATATCCCGCCGTTGGCCCATTCTGACCGCTTGCCGGATTGTCTCCAGAAGGTCGCCTGATGTCTTTCCCAGTGGGGATTCCGGGGAGCCCACAAGCAGCCGGCTGGCCTTGTTTGCGTATAGCAGCGTCCCGCTCCTGTCGAAACGGAGCACGGGATAGGGATTCTGCTCCGGGAACTTGGCCACGCTTTCGGCACGTTCCTCGGCTTGTTTTCGGGCTGAGATATCCTGCACCACGGCGATGGCGTAGACCGGCTCGCCGTCAGGCCCCTTGACAAGGGAGACGCTGAGACTGACCCAGGCCGGGGAACCGTCCTTGCGCAGGTAGCGCTTTTCCCTGGAGTATGTGCCGATTTGCCCGCTCATGAGGCGGCCGGTCAGTTCAAGATCCTCGTCCACGTCGTCGGGATGCGTGATGTCCTGACTTTTCAAGCCCAGCAGCTCTTCACGGGAACGACCGACGATCTCGCAGTACCGGTCGTTCATTTGAATGAATACGCCGCCGGGGCCGCGGTGTGCGATACCGACCGCGGCCTGCTCGAATGTGGCCCGGAAGCGCTCCTCGCTTGCCCGCAGGAGCCTGTCCGCCTTGATGCGCTGGCCGATGTCCGCGAAGGTGACTATGGCTCCGATCTGCCTGCCGTCGGGCAATTGGACCGGGGCCGCTGAAACAGAAGCGTACAGGGGTTCGCTGCGGCCAGGTATGCCGTACTTGATCTCCATGTCCCGCACGGTTTCCCCACCAAAGGCCCGCATGATCGGCAGCGAGTCGAAAACAACAGGCTGGCCGTCAAGTGTCTCCGCGAGCAGGGGGCCGGCTCTGTCTTTTAGAGAAAGAGCCAGCATCTCTTTCGTGTAGCCGAACATGTCCTGGGCGACCTGGTTGATCTTGACGAGCCGCTTGTCCTGGTCGAAGAGCATGATGCCTTCAGTCATGGAGGAGATGGCCGCATCGAGTTCTCGCGCCCGCTGCTGCGCCTCGTTCCTGGCCGTTTCGACGTCGGCCAACAGGGCCGTGAGCGCTGCGTTGACCGTGGCCAGTTCGTTAGTGCGCTCGGCCACCAGGCGTTCCAGCTCGTCACGGTGCTGGCGCAGTTCCTCCTCCATGGCTTTGCGTTCGGTAATATCAACGAAGATCAGGACCAGGCCCTCGATCACATTCGCCAGCGAGTGATATGGGGATATCCGAACATGGAAGGTCCGGCCGGGCTTGGAGCGAACCTCCTTTTCGATGCTGGCCAGCTCAGTTAAGGCGCGGCGGCAATCCTCCGCCAGGGCATCCTCCTGGCCGCTTTCCAGCAGGCTCGCCAATTGGAACAAAGGCCGGCCGCGGTCTTCCTGCCGCAGGTGGAAGATGTCCGTGGCCCGAGGCGTGAAGCGTTTGATGGATAAGCGTTGATCCAGGAAGATCGTGGCTATCTCCGTGCTGCGGAAGAGATTCTCGATATCTGAATTGAGATCGGCCAACTCGGCGACCTTGGCCTGAAGCTCGGTATTTAGCGCATAGAGCTCCTCGTTCATGGCCTGCAGTTCTTCCTGTGAGCTTTCCAACTCCTCGTTGGAGGACTGCAGTTCCTCGTTCATGGAGATGAGCTCCTCGTTGGCCGCGCTCAGCTCCTCATGCGTGGACTCATGCCGGGCGAGCATGTCCTGGAGTTCCTCTCCCGTCACCCGCAGTTGATCCTCCAGGCGGCGCACGAGTTCGTTGCTGCCAAGCGCCGTGGGAGCGATACGCACTTGATCGAGCGTTTCGCTCTCCTCGCGTCTCTCGGACGCCTCGAAGACCACCAGCAGCACCCCTGGCGAACCGTCGGCCTCCAGAGGCGAAACCGTCAGCCGGAATCGCGGAGTGGCGGAACCATCGTCATGCAGGTCTTCAAGCGCGACCGGCACCCTGTCCTTGCGGCACTTATGCAGCGCAGCGCGGAGGTGCGGCCGCAGGAACGGCCGCGCGGTGCGGAACAGGGAGTTTGTCGGCTCGCCCTCCGGAAAGCTCAGATAGGGGCCAAGATCCCCAAAAGAGTGCAGGATCTCGTTGCGTTCGCCGACCAGCAGCGCCGGACGGCCGTATCGCCGCGCAAGCGTGCGCAACAGCGTCAGGCCGAGATCCTCGGCCGGCTTAAGCTGAACGCGTTGCTCGCTCCCGATGGAGGCGATGCGCCGGACCGGCATGGTCAGCAGCGCACCCTTGGGAAGCGTGGCCGAAGGCCGGCGCTTGAAGAGTTTCCATTTTTTGTCCTCGACCTGGAACAGCTCGCCGCAACCCCCCAGTGTCTCCGACGGCCCAAGCAGAAGGAAGCCGCCCGGATGCAGCGACTGGAAGAATATCTGCGCCGCGACCTTCTGGGCCGGGCTGTCCAGGTAGATGAGCATGTTGCGGCAAACGATCAGGTCGATGCGCATGATGGGCGGATCGCGCAGCAGATCCTGCACGGCGAAAACTATCGAGTCGCGCAGTTTCGGGAGGACGCGGAAGTATTCGCCTTCTGGCATGAAGAAGCGCCTGCGGCGCCGCTCGCCTATGTCCGCCGCCGCGGCAGCGGAGTAGATTCCGGCACGCGCGGCCTCGATGCCTTCGAAGTCGGCATCCGTTGCGAAGACCTGTAGCCCGCGTTTATCTCCGGTCTGCTCCATGTGCTCCAGGAACAGCATGGCCACTGAATAGGCCTCCTCTCCCGTGGAGCAGCCAACGCACCATATGCGGACCAGATCGTCTTGCGGGCTGCGGGCAAGGACCTCGGGCAAGACCCGTCTGGCGAGAAGATCAAATGCCTCGTGGTCGCGGAAGAACCTCGTGACGCCGATGAGCAGGTCGTCCTTGAGCGCTCTGGCTTCATCCTCATCCGTGGCCACGAGGCGGGCGTAGTCCTGCAGCGTGGCCGCCCCGACCGCCAGCATGCGCTTGTGCGTGCGCCGGAGCAACGTGCTGTGCTTGTACTGGGAGAAATCCTGCCCCGCGGCTTGTTGAACGGCCGATATGATGGCGGCTAGGCTCTGCGCGTCGTCTGGTAACCGCGGGCCGTCGTTTTGGCTGCCTTGCCGGCTGCGAGTTCGGCAAGAGACGAGGTCAAGGAGCGTTCCGCCCATGCTCGCCGCAGGCAGGACGAAATCTGCCAGACCGGACTGGACAGCCTTGCGCGGCAGGCCGTCTTGGATCTCGCCCCCTTCCAGGATCAGGCACAACCCCCCGGCGGCGCGTATCGCACGCAGACCTGCGATACCGTCCAGGCCCGCGCCGGAAAGCATGACGCAGGCCGCGCATGGCCCGCGATCCACGGCTAGCGAGCGCAAGAACCGATCGAACGGGTGCGGCTTCAAGACCTCGTCCGCCGATGACGCCAGGCGCAGGAGACCGTGCTCGATCTTCATGCTTTGGCTTGGCGATATGACATAGGCCGTATCGGCCTGCACTGCCATGCCGTGCCCGGCGCAGATTATTGGAAAGCGAGCCTGCGCGCTCAAGATTCCGTGCAGGGAGGCATCCGAGCTCCATTTGCCCTGCATGACGACCACGAGGGCCAAGCCCGGATTTCGTGGCAGGCCAGCCAGGAGCGACTCCAGGGCTTGCAGTCCGCCAGCGGAAACAAAGATGGCTACGATGGGAAAGACGTTGCTATTCATTCCCTATCCTTGAGGTGGGCTGCAGCGATTTGCCCATGAGTGTGCGCCGACCGTAACGCGAGCAAACATCCCCACAACTGAACATCCCCTGTTTCTGGTCCATGAGCCGAGGAGCACGGCGGGAATTCGCCGCCGCCAACCACGGCTTTCATCTGGCATTTTTGCATATAGGGACCGGAAGCGGGAGTGTTCCCAGCGCTATTTGAAATGGTGATGCTGCCGCCTTCATGAAGACCATATATGCGCGCAGAGTGGTTGGAGGCAGCCTTTGTGGAGGCCCTGATACCCTTCCTCCCAACGTAATAATGGTTAGGTAAGGAGTGGCAATCTTGCAATCTTGATGAATTGATCTGCCTAGAGACTATATAAGGTTGTGCAAGTCGCCTCGTCTATACAATAATGATCAGGGCAAATTTTTGGGGTATCAGGTCGTGCAAAGCCTCCCAGGCGCAAGGGTTCCGATTTCGACGGCCATAATTGCACGCAAAGGTTTAGACAGGGGTGTTGCAGAAACCATACCCGCGCGGCTAGGCTGCCAAAGCGAGGCGTTCGTGCACGTGGCTTGGTGTCAGTTGGGCGGAGTGCCCTTTCAAGCGTGAAAGGTGTTTGCAGTAAGGAGCGCGTACAGTGTCTAGAGCATTTGCTTTTGAAAATGCTCTGTAAGCCATGCGTCGGCATGGCTTGCCGCGAGCTCCGGCGTTGACGGCGCAATTCACTTGCGCCGTCAACGCCGGAGCGGGCGTCTTAAAAGCGATCTGCTCTAGACGCTGGAAACCGTCCGGCTATCCGTATCTGGCCGGCTCCGGCGTCAAGCACAAGAGGTCTTTGGGAGAGGAGGAGCGGGCCGCTTGGCAGGCGGCCCTTCTCCAGGCGGATTGTCAGCGAGCTACCACGAAGGCTTCGGAGTAACTCAAGGTTATTCTGTTCAGTTCCAGCCTGGCCGTGGCCAGATTCTGGAATTCGCCGGCCTGCACGCGCCACCAGGTTGACCCGTCCACCTGCGCCTCGACCAGGCGCGTGGAGCGGTAGCCGCTGGCGTACATCTCGGCCTTGAGTTTGTCCGCGTTGTCGCGCTGAGTGAACGAGCCCACCTGGATGTAGAACGGGCCGGGAAGATTGCCGCCCACCGCGCCGGGAATGCCGCCCACGCTTTCCACGCGTACCATGGCTACGCCCTTATCAAGCGAGCCCAGACGGTTGGCGGCCTCATAGGACAGATCGATGATGCGGCCTTTAACGAAAGGTCCCCGATCATTAATGGTCAGGTAGATGGACTTGCCGTTCTCCAGGTTGGTGACGCGCACGCGCGTGCCCAGGGGCAAAAGCTTGTGCGCGGCACTGGGCTTGTACATGTCGTACATCTCGCCGTTGGCCGTGGCCTTTCCGTGGAAATCCCGCCCGTACCAGGAGGCCAGGCCTTCCTCGGCATAGCCGTCGGCACTTTTCAGCGGGTGGTATGTTTCACCCATGACCGTATACGGCCTGATCTTGCCCTTGTTCGGGCTGGATTGCGCTTGGCCCTGCCTTGTGGAGGGCTGCGCTATCGTGTGTTTCTGCTGATAGATGGGGCTCTTGCCGGCGCAGGCGGTCAATAGAGCGCCGGTTGCAAGCACCGCCATGAGAACGGCGGCCAAGCCTTTCAGGCTGCATCCTGCCATGAGTGGCTTTCCCCCGTGCGCCTACACCATCTCGGTGGGGTCTTGCGGATCAAGTTCTGCGTGTCGCTTGAGCAGCTCCTCGAAACGAATGTCCGCGCCGAGCACGCCGCGCGGGTTGTCCTGCTCGTCCACCACGGGCACGGCCACGGTCAGCAGGAGCTTGCCCGTGTACTGCGACTGGTAGAAATTGGTGATGTGCAGCTTGCCGGTCTGCATGGGCGTGATGAACCATTCGCGGCTTGACAGGTCGGTGCCTCGAGTCAGGGGCGCGTATTTAGGCTTGTCCTCTTCGTTGGCCACCACGCGTTCCACCACCTTGCCATCGGTGTCCACCAGGTTGACGAACTGGATGACCGGGTATTTGGCCAGGAAGTCGCCGATGACCTTGCCCGCCGCATCGGGATTCATGGAGCGCACCTCGGGGGATTCCGAGAGACGCACCACGAGCCTGGCCGATAGATTGTGCGCCAGCTGCTTGAGGTGGTCGAATTCGGAGGCGAACAGCTCGGGCAGGTAGCGTTTGACCAGGGACTTCATCTCCTGGTTGGAGAAGGATGTGGTGCGGCCCGCCTGGTAGGCTTTTTCGATGGACTCGTAGATCTTGCCCACGGCCGGGTGGCGCTTGTCGATCTGCGCGTCCTTGGACAGGCCCAGCTGGTGGTTGATCCAGTAGGCCACGCCCGCGCGGCCGGACTTGTCGGTGATGATGATGGGCACCTTGCGGTTGAGGAGCTTGGTCGTGTCGAAGATGTTGTAGATTTCCTCGTTCTTGAGCAGCCCGTCCACATGGATGCCCGCGCTGGTGGCGTTGAAGTCCTTGCCCACGAACGGGTAATTGTCCGGCACGCGGTAGCCCAACTCGCGTTCGAAGTATTCGGCGATCTCGGAGATGACCGGGGTCTCGGCTGCGTCGTCGTCGCCAGTGAGCTGTATGTACTCGATGACCAGCGCCTCGATGGGCGAGTTGCCCGTGCGTTCGCCGAAGCCGAGCAGCGTGCCGTTAATGCCGCCGCAGCCATAGAGCCAGGCCACCACGCCGTTGACGAGCACCTTGTGGAAGTCGTTGTGGCCGTGCCATTCGAGCCACTCGCCGGGCACCTCGGCCTCGTCGGTGAAGGCGCGCACGATGCGCGCCACCGAGCGCGGCAGGTCCGAGCCGGGGTAGGGCACGCCGTAGCCCATGGTGTCGCACAGGCGGATCTTCACCGGCAGATGGTATTCCTTGGACAATTGCATGAGCTTCTGGGCAAAGGGGATGCAGAAGCCGTAGATGTCCGCGCGGGTGATGTCCTCGAAATGGCAGCGGGGGGTGATGCCCCAATCCAGGGCCTTGCTGACCACTTCAAGGTAATCGTCCATGGCCTGCTTACGATTCTTCTGCAGCTTCAAGTAAATATGGTAGTCCGAAACCGAGGTGAGCATGCCCGTCTCGGTCAGGCCCATGTCCTTGACCAGCTTGAGGTCTTTGGCGTTGGCCCGGATCCAGCCGGTGACGCGCGGATATTTGTAGCCCTTGGCCAGGCAAGCTTCCACGGCGCGGCGATCCTTGTCCGAATAGAGGAAGAACTCGCTTGCGCGAATGAGCCCGGACTTGCCGCCTAGCTTATGTAACAGGTCGAATATATGACTGATCTGATCTACGGAATATGGAGGACGGGCCTGCTGTCCGTCACGAAACGTAGTGTCCGTGATGAACATGGGGTCGGCCGGCCTGGGCATGATGAAGCGATCGTCGAAGCTTATGCGGCTGATATTGGTGTAGGGATAGATGCGCCGGAAGAGTTCGGGATTGGCCGGGTTCTTCAGGCTCAGCTTGCGTTCGGTTTTGTTTAGATGCAGAAGGCTCATGGGTCTAAGCTCCCAATAGGTTGACAGCGCGGGTGCGTGCTGATTCGGGTGGGATTGAAAAAGGCGCCCCGGTGATTTACCGGAACGCCTTTTCAGTAGCATGCCTTGCGGCGAAAATCCAGAAAAGCTGGTCTATGGTCTCTGCTCGGCTAGAACCCGTAGCCCAGCTCGGAACGGATGTCCGAAGGCAGCACGGACGTCTCGGCGGGCTCCAGGTCCGCCCAGGGCGCGCCGGCCATCTTGCGGGCAGCCTTGATGTCCTGCAGCGTGAAGCCGGAGCGCGGAATCTCCAGGACCTGACCGGGCTCGATCAGGTTCGGGTTGCTGATCTGGGAACGGTTGGCCTGGTAAATGAGCGGCCACATGAAGGGGTCGTTGTAGATCTGCTGAAACTCGGCGATCCACCACAAGGCGTCGCCCTTCTCCACGGTGTACGTGGTGGGCAGTGCAGCGTAGCGCTGGTCGTACAGCTCCTGCGCCGTGGGTTCGGCTTCGACCACGGGCTCGGGCGTAGGCTCCGGCTCAGCCATGGGCTCTTCCACAGCCTGCTCTTGTTGGGCTACGGGTTCAGTCTGGGCGGCGGTCTGCTTCTTGGCGCAACCGAACGCAGTCATGAGTGCAATGGCCAACACGAATAGTGTGAGCTTCTTCATGGTATCTCCTCCTAGTTTTTGTAGGTCAGTATTCGCCATGGAAAACGAGAATCAGACTTTGAGTTTCTTCTGCCAACTATCAACAATTTCTTTTTCCTGCAACACCAAGGGGCTAGAATTGCACAATCTCGCGGCTTCCTCCACGGCCCTGGCCGCATCTTCCATCCAGCCGCCTTGCCGCAGGCTTCTCGAGGCATACACGTACATGAGCTCGGGTTCGCTGCCGTAGATGGCGCGTTGCAACCGTGCAAAATCGTTGCCAAAGGTTTCCTCGACCAGCCCCTGTTCCTCGAAGATCAGGCGCGCCAAAAGCAAGTTGTCTTTATGTTCACAAAGGTAAAGGGGAAACAGTCTGCGGCAGTGCGCAAGAATGAAGCGTATGCGTGCAATTTCGCGTTCAATGGACTCGCGCGTCTGTTCCACGACCTTGTAGAGCTCGCGAGTTATGTCCGATTCCTCGGTGGCCATGGCCGTACCCTGCATCTGGCGGAACCATTGCCCGTAAGTTGCCTGCTGATAGGCGTCCTCCTTGAGCTTGATGGTTTCGTGAAAAATGTAGCCCATGGACCAATCGAGAAAGCGACCCACCAATCTTTCGCCGGGTTCGTTGCGAAACAGGTGGTGCGCCGTGTCCTTGAGCCGCCAGAGCAGGCCCTTGTTCATCTCGAAGCCGAGAAGGTCGCGGATTTCGTCGAAGTTGAGGCGCTTATGCTGATCGTTATGGCGAAACTGCTCTTCCAGCTTGAGACTGGCCAGGCAGAAGTCGCGTAGCACGTCGCGTACGAAGGCCGGGCGTTTGGCTCTGATCCAAGCTTTGGACATCGGTCCTCCAAGAGGGGAAGCCGGGCGGCGGCCGCAAAGCGGAACGCCTTTCGCCTCCCCGTTGGCGGTGGAGCGGGCTGCGCGGCGCTTGGTCGCGGGCAGACCCGCAGTTCATTACCTTAGTACCCTGCGTGAAGTCGTGACAAGCTGTTTACGGGAGCATTATTTCCAAGGGAAGCAATTATCAGGGACAGGTTCGCGCATGCCCATGGACAGCGCCAGAGCGGGATGCTGCCCGTTACTGGGCCACGCAACGCGTCAGTCCGGGCCTGAAGCCCGCCGCCGCGGCCACGCAGGCCAACCCACCGGCCAGCACCGTGAGCTGCGGGCCGATCAAATGGGCCAAGGCTCCGGCCAGCAGAGCTCCAAAGGGCGACATGCCCACGACCATAATGGAGAACAGGGCCATGACCCTGCCCCGGTAACCGTCCGGCGTGGTCTGCTGCAGCAGGGTATTGGCCGAGGCCATCATGACCACCATGCAGAAGCCCACGGGCGCGAGCAGCGCCGCGGAGAGCCAGAGCTGGCGCGAAAGGGAGAAAACCGCAAGGCTTAGCCCGAAACCCACGCCGGCCCGGATGATCCAGCGCCCCAGGCCCAGCGAGTCGCGCCGGGCGGCCAGCAGCATGGCTCCGCCAAAGGCTCCAAGCCCGGCCGCGCCCATGAGCAGGCCCAAGGCCCCTGGCCCGCCGCCGAGTATTCTGTCCGCGAACACGGGCATGAGGGTCGCGTAGGACGTGCCAAGCAAGCTGCTCAATCCGGTGAGCAGCAGAACTGTGCGTATGGCCGTGTGATGCGCGGCGAAGGTCAGGCCGTCACCCACACGGCGCCAGGCCGAAGCCCCGGTGGGCTTCGGCGCGTCCGGGGGCAGGCGCATGAGCAGCAGGCTGGCCATGACCGCCAGGTAGCTCGCGCCATTGAGCAGGAAGCACCAGCCTTCGCCTACCAGGGGCACCAGCAGGCCCGCCAGGGTCGGCCCGAGCACTCGCGCGCTGTTGAACATGGAGGAGTTCAGGGCGATAGCGTTATGCAGGTCCTGGCGTCCGACCATGTCTATGACGAAGGCCTGCCGGGCCGGGATGTCGAAGGCGTTGACCACGCCCAGGCCCACGGCCAGCAGCATGACATGCCAGACCTGCACGACGCCGCTCAGGGTCAGGGCCGCCGCGGCCAGGGCCAGGAGCATGGACAGGGCCTGGGTCCAGAGCATGATGGCGCGCCGGTTGCGCGCGTCGGCCACCACGCCGCCGAACACGGCCAGCAGGAACACGGGGATCTGGCCCGCGAAGCCTACCAGTCCCAAAGCCAGGCTGGAGCCGCTCAGGCGATAGACCAGCCAGGCCTGGGCCATGGTCTGCATCCAGGTGCCAACCAGGGAGATGCCTTGGCCGGCGAAGAACAGGCGGTAATTGCGATGGCGCAAGGCGCGCAAAAGGCCTCCGGACTGGCCGGATCCGGCCTGCGCCGCGCTGAGGATCTTTTCGCTCGTGCTCATGATGAATGCTTAAGGCCTGCGGCCGGGCCGGTCCAGGATACGCCGCGGCTTCAGATCCTCCAGCTTTGGCCGAACTGGGCCGCGGCCCTGGCCAGGGCCCCCAGGCGGTCGTCCACGCGGCGGTAGAGCGTGCCCTCGGGGAAGGTCCCGTCAGGGCCGCGCTTGCCGGCCTGAATGCCGGTGAGCAGCTCCAGCGCATCCTCGATGCAGGCCACGGGATAGATGGAGAACTTGCCGTCGGCCACGGCGCGCACGACTTCGGGCTTGAGCATGAGGTTGCGCACGTTGTCGGCCGGGATGAGCACGCCCTGCCTGCCGGTGAGGCCGCGACGGCGACAGACCTCGAAGAATCCCTCGATCTTGCGGGTCACCCCGCCCACGGCCATGATGGCCCCGGACTGGTTCACGGCTCCGGTGAAGGCCAGGGACAGTTCGATCGGCGCCTCGGCCAAAGCCGATAGCAGGGCGGCCAGCTCCGCGCCCGAGGCCGAGTCGCCTTCCACCTCGGCATAGGACTGCTCGAAGTAGAGCGAGCCCGAGAGGATGAGCGGCTTGTCGTAGGCGAACAGGCCCAGCAGATAGCTCTTGAGGATCATCATGGCCTTGGTGTGGATCGGGCCGCCCAGTTCGGCCTCGCGCTCCAGGTCCACGATGCCTTCGCGGCCCACGCCCACGGTGCAGGCGATGTGGTGCGGCAGGCCGAACTCGTACTCGCCGAAGTAGGTCACGGACAGGCCGTTGACGCGGCCCACGGCCGAACCGGAAGTGGCGACCTTGATGATCTCGCGGTCGTAGTCGGCCATGAACTCCTCTTCGTAGAGGTTGGCCCGGAAATCCCGCGCGGCCTGGGCCTCGTGCAGCACGGCGGCGTCCACCATGTCCTTGCCTTGCAGCTTGGCCATGGCCGAGGCCTCGATCATGAGTTCGCGGATGAGCGGATAGTGCAGGGACAGCTTGGTCTGGTCCTCGACGATGCGCGAGGCGTGGTCTACCAAGCCCGCCAGGGCCTCGCGGTCGAAGGGCAGCAGGCCGGCGTCCGCGATGATGGTTCCGCAGCCCTGCAGGAATCCCAGGATGTCGCCTTCGGAGCGTGCGACATGGCTCTGCAGGTGGGCCTTGATCTTGAACAGCTTGCGGAAGCGGCTATCATGGTAGAGCAGGTGCTCGTATATCTCGTCCGTGCCCACGAGCAGAATCTTGACCTGCAGCGGGATGGGCTCGGGCTCGATGGTGCGCGTACGCACCTGCTCCGAGTGTTCCGAAGGGTCTTCAAGGCGCGCCAGGCCCGAGCGCAAGGCCCGCAGCAAGCCTTCCCAGGCCGAAGGGGAGTTGAGCACGTCATCGGCCTTGAGGATGAGATAGCCGTGGTTGGCCCGGTGCAATGCGCCGGGCTTGATGAGCGTGAAGTCGGTGTACAGGGCGCCGAGCTCGCTCTCGCGCTCCATGCTGCCCAGCAGATTGAAATAGGTTGGATGGTCCTCGACGATGACGGGAGCGCCTTTCAGGCCCGAATTGTCCACGAGCAGATGGGCCTCGTAGCGGCCGCAGAAATCCTCGGCCTGGGCCGGCTCGGCCTGCGGCTGCTGTGGTTGAGGCTGGGGCTGCTGCTCGGGACGGGTCGCGAAGCGTTCCAGGTTGGCCAGAACATCCTTTTCCAGGGCCGCCAGATAATCCATGACTTTGCCCTGGGAAGCAAAGCTTTCGCGCAATGGGGCCAGTATCTCGCGGACCTCGCTGGAGGCGAATTCCCGCTCGATGGAGCGCTCCTGCTCGGTAAAACCGCGCTCGACGGCCTGCACTTGGCGCAGCATGCCGTTCATTGCCGCCAGCAGTTCGTCCCGCTTGCCGCGAAGAGTGCGCTGGGTCTCGCTGTCGAGCTTTTCGAACTCCTCAAGGGACAAGGTCTTGCCCTTGACGCGCGGGGAAAGGGAGAGCTGCCCCTCTGTTTCCATGCCAAGTGTGAAGCCCTTGCTTTCGGCCTCATCCTCCATGCGCGTATAGAGGTCATCCTTGGTGCTCTGATAGGTCTTGAGCAGGGCCTCACGGCGCTGGACAAAAGCGTCCTGCTCCAGGCTGCCTGGGATGCGCTCGCGCAGCAGGGCGACGGCCTTGGCCAGTTCGGCCTTCAAGGTGCGGCCCTGGCCTGGGGGCAGTTGGAGAGCCCTGGGCCGGTCCTCGTCATCGAAGTTGTAGACGTACAGCACGTCGGGAGGCACATCGGCTTTGGCCGCCACGGGCTCCAGAAAATGGCGCAGGAAATATGTGCGCCCGAGGCTTTCCTCGCCCGAGAGGTAGACGTTGTACTCGTTGCCGGGAATGTTCACAGCGAGATTCAGGGCGCGCAAGGCTCTCGGCTGTGGAGGCTCGAAGCGCTCGCGGCGGGGGATCTGTCGTGAGTCCGCATAGGGTACTGCCTCGGGCTGCAAACCCGCCCGCAGGCGTTCAGGAGCTAATGACAATGGTTTTCCCATGGTGAGCTTTAGAGGGTATTCCGGCGTCGACGCCGGGGGCAAATGGGTGTAAATCGAAGCCGGGCGGTTGTCCACGGATGCAACAGGATAAAGTGGGGCCGGCATATGCCGGAGCAGGCGTGGCAGGCGGACACGACATTTTCACGAGCGGCCGGCGAAGGTGAAAAATAGAGTTTTCCCCGCCTTGTTCATGGAGAAGGCGTTGACGGTCCGTCGAGGGCTGTGATAAGAGCCCTCCAACTTGTGAACAAATGAACGAACCGCCGTTTTCCGGCAAGGCGTCGTTCTCAAGGTTTATGCTATGTTCTTTCAAAAGGGGAAGCAACCCTCCGGAACATGGGGCGTCATCCTCAATGCGACGACCATTGGCCTGCAGCTCGTTACGGCCACCTTCATTGGTCTGGCCACGGGCTACTTTCTGGATAAATGGCTAGGAACGAAGCCATGGCTGACCCTGGTCATGCTTATCCTCGGCGTAGTGGCCGGGTTCAAGAGCGTGTACGAGGAAGTCAAACGAATTCAAGAATATGAACGGAAAGACTCTGGCCAGCATTCCGGAAAGGATTGATCGCGCTCTTCTGCGTAGAGGTTTCATGCAGCTTGAGGTCCGGCGGCTTGTGCGTACGCAATTCATGCTCGCCGGCTTGTTCGTGCTTGCGGCCCTGATTGCTGCGCGTCTGTCGATCTGGGGTTTGGCCTTTGCTGCTGGTGCGCTGCTCGCGTCGGCGAATCTTTATTCGCTGGCCAAGTTCGTGCAACACATCGTGCGCATGCAGAAAGGAGCGGTGGCAGCGCTGCTCATACGCTTCTACGGCCGGCTCATACTGACGGGAGCGGCTTTGTACGGGCTCATTGTTTGGCTGGAAGTACCGGTATGGGCCCTGCTCGCAGGGCTTTCAACGGTTCTGGTCACGGCGCTATACTGGGGTGCAACCCGGTTACATGGTCATAATGTGAAGGAGGCTTGAAATGGTCGCTGGTGGACTTCCGCATCAATTAGTGCCGGTTCTTTTGCACGAGCTGGGCGTGCCCGTACCCCCGCACATCTTTTTCACTTGGGTTGTTATGGCCATACTCATCACCATGGGCATCCTGGTCCAGAAGCGAGTGAGCATGGTTCCCGGCGGCCTGCAGAACTTTTTCGAGGTCATCATCGGAGGCCTTGAGGACTTCGTCGTGGCCAACATAGGTGAAGAGGGCCGCAAGGTTTTCACCATTCTGGCCACTCTGTTCATCTTCATCTGGTTCAACAACCTGATGGGCCTCATTCCCGGCTGTGACGCCTCCACGGCCAACGTGAACACCAACGCGGCCATGGCTGTCGTCGTGTTCCTCTATTACAACTACTGGGGCATCCGCGAGCACGGATTCGGCTACATCAAGCACTTCATGGGCCCGATCCTCGCGCTCGCTCCGCTCATGTTCATCATCGAGGTTTTCTCGCACCTGGCCCGGCCGCTGTCGCTCACCCTGCGACTCTTCGGCAACATCCGCGGCGAGGAAATCGTGCTCATTCTGCTCTTCTCCATGGCCCCCATCGTGGCCACGATTCCCATGTACTTCCTGTTCGGCCTGGCCAAGACCATCCAGGCGTTCATCTTCTTCATGCTGACCATGATTTACCTGAAGGGCTCCCTGGAGCACGCGCACTAAACCGCGCGTCCCGGCCCGAACGAACACTGGGGAAACGGTCGCTAGACCAAAACATTATACTACTTTGAGGAGTGAGTGACATGCGCAAGGCTCTTATGACCATCCTGAACACCGTGGCTCTGGTTGCCGTCGCCGGCGTTGCTTTCGCCGCCGAGATCGCCCCCGAAGTCATCTCCATGACCTCCCTTGCCACCGCCCTCGGCATGGCCATTGCCGCTGCCGGTTGCGGCATCGCTCAGGGCATGGGCCTGAAGGCCGCTTGCGAAGGCACCGCCCGCAACCCGGAAGCCGGCGGCAAGATCACCATCACCCTGATCCTGGGCCTGGCCTTCATCGAGTCCCTGGCCATCTACGCCCTGGTCGTCAACCTGATCCTGCTTTTCGCCAACCCGATGCTTGGCTAATTCGATTCGTGGAGGAGGCCGCGTAAGCGGCCTCCTTTTCGTCATATTTTCTTATTTATTTTAGATTTGGAGCGCTACGGTATACAGCAATGAGCCTCAAGAGCCAGCATATTCCCCGAGCTACGATCCAACGGCTGGCCGTATACGTCGAGGTTCTCGAGAATCTTAAGCGTGATGGCTCCGAAGTCATTTCCTCCGAGCACTTGGCCCGCATCTGCGCTGTGAACCCTTCCCAAATACGTAAGGACCTCGCCTACTTCGGTGAGTTCGGCGTACGTGGAGTCGGCTATTACGTCCAGGACCTCATCACCTCCATCAAGGAATCGCTGGGCATCAACCGCGTCTGGAACTGCGCTTTGGTCGGCGTGGGCAACCTCGGCCGGGCCTTGCTCAGGCACAAGTTCTTCAAGCAGCGCGGCTTTCATATCGTCGGAGCCTTCGACTGCGACCCCTTCAAGATCGGCGAAGTCATCTCCGGCCTGGAAGTGGTCTGTTCCCGTCGCCTCAAGGAAAAAGTCCAGGAACTGAACATCGAGATGGGCGTTATCACCACTCCGCCCGAACGCGCCCAACGCGCGGCCAATTACTTGGTCGAAGCCGGCGTCAAGGGCCTCGTCAACTTCGCGCCCGCGCGTATCACCGTGCCTGCTGGGGTTTATGTTGAGTACGTGGATTTCTTCCACAACTTTTTTGCCGTCGCCTTCAATATCACCCTCAGCGAGCAAATATCCGAAGAGTAGTTATCTCGTCTTTGGATATTTCCTGTTTATCCTCCGCATAAAATCCGTTAGGCCTTTGTCTTCATTCAAGGCAAAGGATCGTCATAGCTATGCCGCAACGCTTTAGAAATCTGTCCTATTCCGTTCCCTGGAATCTTTGGCTGCTTCTGTCAGGCTCGGCCATATTCGCTTTCGGCCTGAAAGCAGTAGCCCTGCCCTATGGGCTCATAACAGGGGGCATCTCCGGCCTTGGACTCCTGCTGTTCTATGTAACCGACCTGTTTAGCCCGGGAGTCTGGTATTTCCTGCTCAATCTGCCCATCATGGCCGTGGGCTGGATCTTCATAAGCCGTCGCTTCGTGCTGTACACCATATTCGGCATGGTCAGTCTCTCCCTTTTCATCGAACTGCTGCCCTGGACCGTGGTCCTGGAGAACAAGTTCCTGGCCGTAATGGCGGGCGGCGCCCTCATGGGCGCAGGCGCGGGCATTTCCCTGCGCTCCCTGGGTTCGGCCGGCGGCACGGACATCGTCGCCATATTCCTCAACCAGCGCTACAATATCCGCGTGGGACAAGTGGGCTTCACGTTC
Source organism: Desulfocurvibacter africanus subsp. africanus DSM 2603 (assembly GCF_000422545.1). Lineage (NCBI taxonomy): Bacteria > Pseudomonadati > Thermodesulfobacteriota > Desulfovibrionia > Desulfovibrionales > Desulfovibrionaceae > Desulfocurvibacter > Desulfocurvibacter africanus. The sequence continues at coordinate 2,051 of NZ_AULZ01000027.1, read as the reverse complement.
AACATGCTCCTGTTCGGCGCCGGACTGTTCTTCCTCAACCCCAACGACGTGCTCTACTCGCTGGCCATGATCTTCATCAGCTCCTGGGTGCTGGAGTACTTCCTGGGCATGTTCAACCAGCGCAAGATGGTCATCATCATCTCCGACCGGCAGCAGGAAATCACCGACTCCATCAAGACCAATCTGCGCCGAGGGGTGACGCTCCTGCACGGCATGGGCGCCTATTCGGGCCAGCCCAAGGAAGTCATGCTCACGATCATCAACAATATACAGCTCAAGCGCCTGGAAGAAATTATCTACAGGGTCGATCCCAAGGCCTTCACCATTGTGGGCACGACCTCCAATGTGCTTGGCGAAGGCTTTTCGCGGCGCAAGCAATACTGAAGAGTCGGGAAGGACCCGCCCTCCCCGAACCCCACCCGGCAGAGGCGCTGCCCCTGCACCCCGCAAGGGGATGCGATCCCCTGGACCCGCGAAGTTCTTATCTGCGAATTGCGTTGAATCAGGCGTGAGATGAAGGCAGGGCGACGCGCAGGAAGTCCAGCACGTCTTTCCAGGCTCTTTCGGCGATTTTCGGGTCATAAAACGAGCCGCTACGCGCGTCCGTCTGCACTGTAGGATTGCAGAAGCCGTGTCCGGCGTCGGTGTATATGACCATGCGGCACTGGACGTCCGCATCGCGCATCTCCTCCACGAAAGGCGCGACCACGGCCATGGGCACGACCTTGTCCAACGCGCCGTGCAGCGCGAGCACTGGGCAACGCACATCGCCGGGAGCAGCCGGAAACGGCGTGTTCAGGTAGCCGTACACACTGCAGGCCGCCGCCAGTTCTGCACCCGACCGCGCCAGCTCCAGGGCCACGCACCCCCCAAAAGAGAAGCCCAGTGCAGCGATTGCGCTCCCGTCGACGCCCTCGACTGCAGCCAGAGCGCGCAGACCCGCCGCGGCACGCTCGCGCATGAGCTTGCGGTCGTCGCGGTAGATGCGCGAGATGCGGCTGGCCTCGGACGCATCAGCCGGCAGGATGCCCCGGCCATACATATCGGCGGCAAGCACGACGTACCCTTCGCCCGCCAGCCGCTCGGCATGGGCCAGCATGGGCGCTGTCAGGCCGGTGAATTCGTGAATGAGCAGGATGCCGGGACAGAGCGACGGAAGGGATTCGTCGCGCACGAGAACGCCGTAGAGATCGGCATCGCCATGGCAATAAGGAAAAGGCGTGCGCGTTATGTTCATCATGTGTTTCCGCTCCGCGTTGAACCCGGCGACAGTGTCGGGTTATTCCTTCCGTTGGATTGCCAGCCTGACCATGACAACCGTGGGAACTCCAGCGGGCGTGGGATCGGCAAGCGCGTGATCCATGAAGCCGAAGCGCTGGTAGAGCTTGCGCGCCGGGATGCCTTGCAAGACTTCGGGCGCGAAGGTTTGTACCACCACGTTGCGGTCAGGATCGAGCGCCTCGATAGCACGCATAAGCAGCGCCTTGCCAATTCCTCGGCCCTGAGCCTGCGTCGCTACCGCAAGCCAGGCAATGGCGTTCTCTCCTACATCGATGGCTATGCCACCAAGCAATGTGCAGCCAGACCCACCGTCTCCATCACGCACGCAGAAGGCCTGCTTCATGGCGAGTAACTGCCGCAAGGCTTCCTGGAACGAAGTCTCGTCAGCCATGGGCCCAAAGAGGTGTTCAACCTCGCGAGCGAGGATCAACCAGTCATCATAGTCTTGCATTGTCGCCAAGCACACATCCATCGTCAGCTCCTAGAGCAGATTGCTTTTAAGACGCCCGCTCCGGCGTTGACGGCGCAAGTGAATTGCGCCTACGCCGAAGCTAGCGGCAAGCCATGCCGACGCATGGCTTGCAGAGCATTTTCAAAAGCAAAATGCTCTAAGGGAAACATTGCTGGGATCTCGTGGTCTTTGTCTGTCGGCAGCCAAAAATATGTTCAAAGGCCCGGAATCTATTCGGGGATTCCGGGCCGCGATGAAACCAAAAAGTTTAGGAAGGGGTGGGGTTCGGGGAGGGGAGAACCCTTTTCAAAGGGTTTCC
>NZ_AULZ01000026.1 GCF_000422545.1 Desulfocurvibacter africanus subsp. africanus DSM 2603 | reverse complement strand
CATCTGGGTGCACTTTGACGCTTGTGCTGTCCAGGGATGCCGTAGTGACTTTGATTGAGATCATCTGCTCTTCCTGGAGCCGCGTAAATATTCTATCTAGAACACCGCTTTTGCTCCAACGGTTCATGCGAGTATATATGGAATGCCAGTTTCCAAAGTGCTTAGGCAATCCGCGCCACTTGCAACCTTGTTCTAGAACATACAAAATGGCGTTAATAACTTGCAGGTTATCTAGAGAGACATTGCCCCGCTGCCGAGGGAAGCTATCCGCGATGCGTTGATACTGCTCTCTGGTTATTTGCATACCAACAAGCTAGCCAGAGATTAGACAATGACAAGTAGAGTTAACAGGCCCTAATGCACGACGATCTTGTACTTCTTGAGCTTGTAGGCGAGCAGGCTTTTGGACACGCCCAACAGTTCGGCGGCCTTGACCTGCACGAACTCGGATTTGGCCAGGGCGCGGCGGATAAGCGCGGCCTCGATCTTCTCCAGGGTGTCCGGCAGGTTGATGCGCGTGGGCAGCATATCCACGGCCGACTTGTACTGGGCTTCCTCGTCCTTGATCTCGGCGGGCAGGTCCTCCACGCCGATGGTCTCCGCGTCGGCCAGCACCACGCTGCGCTCGATGACATTCTCCAACTGGCGAACGTTGCCCGGCCAATCGAAGCCCTGCAAGTAGTTCAGGGCGTCGGGCGTGAAGCCCTTGAAGATCTTCTGATTCTCGCGCGAAAACTTGTGCAGGAAGTGCATGGCCAGGAGCGGGATGTCCTCGCGCCGCTCGCGCAAGGGCGGCATCTCGATATGCACGACATTGAGCCTGTAGAAGAGGTCCTCGCGAAAGATTCCCTCGCTCACGGCCTTCTGCAGATTCTTGTTGGTGGCCGCCACCACGCGGATATCCACCTCGATGGGATCCACACCGCCCACGCGCTCGAAGCGCCGTTCCTGGAGCACGCGCAGGAGCTTTACTTGCGTTTCATGCGACAGCTCGCCTATCTCGTCCAGGAAGAGCGTGCCGCCGTCGGCCAGCTCGAAACGGCCCCGCTTGCGGGCCACGGCGCCGGTGAAGGAGCCTTTTTCGTGGCCGAACAGCTCGCTTTCCATCACTCCAGGGTTGAGGGCCATGCAGTTGACCGAGACGAACGGCTGGTCCTTGCGCGGCGAGGTCAGGTGAATGGCCCGGGCCACGAGCTCCTTGCCCGTGCCCGACTCGCCGGAGACGAGCACCGTGGACCTGCTTGGCCCAGCGCGCTGGATCATCTCCAGCACCCGGCGCATGGGCCGGCTGCCGCCGATGATGTTGCCCACGCCGAATTGCTTGCTCATGGACTCCAGCAGCAGCCGGTTCTGCTGCCGGGCATGGGCGAATTGCACGGCCTTGGCCACGGATAGGAGCAGCTCGTCATTGGAGAAGGGCTTGGAGATGTAGTCGAAAGCGCCGACGCGCATGGCTTCCACCGCCGCCTCGATGGAGCCGAAGGCGGTCATGATGAGCACTGGCACCTGCGGGTAGTTGCGCCGCACGTGCTCCAGGACATGCTGGCCCGAGAGCTTGGGCATCTTCATGTCCGTGATGACCACGTCCACCTCGGATTCCTCCAGGTAGGCCAGGGCCGTCTCGGGATCGGGGATTGCCGTGACGTTGTAGCCCTGATCTTCCAGCAGCGTGCTCAGCACGAGCAGATAGTTCTGCTCGTCGTCGATGACCAGAATGGTGTCGGCCATGGCGCTCCTATCCTGCCTTTGCGGCGGGGAAGATTATCTCCACGCGGGCGCCGCCCTCGGGATTGTTGCCCAGGTGCATCTGCGCGCCATGCCCGCCAAGGATGGTGTCCACTATGGTCAAGCCCAGCCCGGTGCCCGAGTCCTTGGTGGTGAAGAACGGATCGCGCAGCTTCTCCAGGGTTTCCGGGGCGAAACCGGTACCGCTGTCCTCGATGTTTACCATAACTTGTCCCGCGGCTGCATTGACCGAAATCCTGATTTTGCCGGGGCCGTTCAGAGCTTCCAGGGCATTGGCCACCAAGTTGTAGAAGGCGCGGTAGATCAAGTCGCGGTCGGCCATGATCATGACTCCGGGCGCGTACTCCCTGGCCAGCTCAACCTCCTGCTGCTGGAGCTTGGATTCCAGGAACACGGCCATCTGGTCCAGCACCTGGGTCACATCCACGGGCTCCAGCCTGGGGGCCTTGGGCCTGGCGTAATCCAGAAATTCGTTGACCGTGCGCGACAGGCGCTTGGACTCGTCGAAGATGGCTTGCAGGATGCGCGTATGAGAGCTTTTTGGGTCCTCGCGCCGGGATTTGCCAAGCAGCAGCTCGGCGCTGGAGCGGATGATGCCCAGAGGGTTGCGTATCTCGTGGGCGATGCCCGAAACCATGCGGCCCATGCTGGCCATCTTCTCGCTCTGGTGCAGGTCGCGCTCAAGCATTTCCTTCTCCCGCGTCCGCTGGGCAGCCAGGCGGTCGGCGCGGCGGATCATGAGCAGGAGCATGAAGAACAGGCCCAAGGATGACAGGAGAGATGACAGGATGATGATACGCTGGAAATTGAGGACCGTGCTGTAGACGTCGGTGATGTCCTGGGTGAACTCAAGCACGCCGATGATGGGGCCGGTGCGCTCCGGGGTGTCCAGCCTGCGCTCGGCGCGCAGGGTGTAGACCGTGCGCATGATCGCGCTGCCCTTCTCCAGTTCCGGGCGCAGGAAGGCCCGGTACGTGGGATTGAAGTTGATGACTTCGAAGCTGTGCTGGCCGGTGTCCATGGCGGCCTTGACCGTATGCCCGGCCAGGCCCTCCAGGCCCACCAGCGCCGCGTTCGTGGAGTAGGCCACGGTCTGCTCGAAGTCGTAGATGCGCACTTCGATCACGTGGAAGCTATGGATGGTGGATCTGACGGTCTTGTCCAAGCGCTCGAATTGCGCCTTCTGGCGTAGCTCGATGCGGCCGAAGCCGATGAGCGTGGGCAGGGTGAAGCGCTGAAATATCTGGTGATTCAGGTTTTCGGCCAGCAGCAGGGCGAACTCCTCCTGCTTCTTCATCAACGTATGCCTGGCGTAGTCGGCCAGGAAGATGGACAGCATGAGGTTGAAGCCCACGATAAGCACGAAAAAGCTCCAGGACAGGAGCTTCACGAGCTGGAATGGGCTTGCCGCTGGGGCAGTGCGCTTGTGCTGGTCTGTATTCGTCATGGCTAAGGGGCGCGCTGACGGTCGCGTGATACGGGAATGCCCGGCGCGAACGTCCGTTGCGTGCATCGGAGCCGGAGCGGCGGCGCCCCTGCCCGTCAGCGGTTCATAAGCACTCGGCCCACCTTGTCCATGGAGCGGGCCAGGGTCTCATCGTCCAAGGCGTAGGAGAAACGCACGCAGTCGTCATCGCCGAAGGCGGAGCCCGGAACGAGGGCCACCTCGGCCTGCTCCAGAATCTTCTGGCACAGGCTGGCCGAATCGGGCGTATCGCCCGTCATGAACGCGCGCAGGTTGGGAAACACGTAAAACGCCCCGTCAGGCTTGGGGCATATGGCTCCGGGCCAAGTGGCGATTACGTCCATGACCAGGTCGCGGCGGCGCACGAAGGACTTCTTCATCTCCTCCACGATATCCCACGGACCAGTCAGGGCCGCCAATGCGGCTTTCTGGGTGATGGAGCACACGTTGGAAGTGGACTGGCCCTGAATCTTGGTCAGCGTCTTAATCAGGTCAGGATGAGCCAGGACAAAGCCCAGACGCCAGCCGGTCATGGCGAAGGTCTTGGACAGCGCGCCCACGATGGCCACCTGCTCGGGGCAGCGCTTCCACAGCCCGGCAAGGGAGCTGGGCTGTGCCGGAGCATAGACCAGACGGTCGTAAACCTCGTCGGACACGATGAATATGTCATGGTTCACGGCCCACTCGGCGATGGCGTCCAGTTCGGCCTGGCTGTAATGGCAGCCCGTTGGGTTGGAGGGCGTATTGAGGATGAGCATGCGCGTGCGGGACGTGCGTGCTCGCTCCAGGCTCTCGGGCGTGATCTTGAAGCAGGCCTCTGCCCCGGCCTTGACGAACACGGGCCTGGCATCGGCCAGCTCGACCATGGCCGGGTAGCTTACCCAGTAGGGTGTGGGCACGAGCACCTCGTCGCCTGGCTCCAGCAGGGCCATGAACAGGTTGTAGAGCACCTGTTTGCCGCCGTTGGAGACCATGGTCGACTCCATGGGAGCTTCGACGCCGTAGAACGTGGCGTAATAGGCGGCCACGGCCTTGCGCAGTTCGGGGATGCCCGGCACGGCGGTATAGCGGGTGAAGCCAGCGTCGATGGCCTCCTTGGCCGCCCGGCAGATATGCTCGGGAGTGGGAAAATCAGGCTCGCCCACGGCCAGGGATACGACATTGCGCCCTTGGGCGCGCATTTCCTGCGTCTTGGCGTTCAGGGCCAGAGTGGCCGAAGGCTTGATCCTGGCCAGCCGGGAGGCGATCTTCATGCGCGCACCTCGCGAAAACAGATGGTTGTTGCCGATCGAAACATCACAGGAGAGAGCCTTCCTGGGCCTGCCTTGTAGAAGAAAACAACCGGAAGGTAAATGGCATGCGAAATTGCTGACTCGGCTTTGGTGCTTACGGGAGAATGATCAACGCGAAAATGTGCGGCAGGCCATACGCTTCAGAGGACACCCAAGCTGTAAAAGCTCAGCTTTCACGCAGGCGACAGTGGTTCAAATTCCCTTGGGACTCCAAATGAAATTTAAGGGTTTCGGCTTAATCCCAAGTCCTTTTTTGTTTACGTGTTCCTGCCGCAATGCCTTAACCGGCATTTATAAAGACACTCCTCGGCCTTTTTCCGATCGTAAAGAGGCCGAGGAGTTTTTTAATTCGCTTGGGAAATATAATTATTCTTCTGCTTGTACAGGTGTAATGTAAAATTGATTTATACTGGAAAACCATACCGCAGTTATTCGTTGGCTGGCTTTTGGTCGATATGTAAATGACTAGGGGACTACGGAACGGCTTAGAATCATAAGTAAAGGAGGCAAGTACGGCATGTGCTGGAAACTATTGCTTTCGGTTGGCCTGCTTTTATCGGTTCTGTCCCAACCAGTGAGCGCAGTGACCGAGGAAGACTTCCTGGTCAAGACAACTGAAGATCTGATCGATCTCTGCACTGTATCGGAAAGCGACGAACTCGATGAGGAGGCTATTCATTTCTGCCACGGCTATCTTGTGGGGGCTTACCATTATTACAAAGCCTCTACTGCTGGCCCGGACGCAGAACCGCTGGTTTGCCCGCCGGAGCCTCCTCCTTCACGGGAGGCGGTAGTTTCCATGTTCATCGAGTGGGCCAAGGCGCATCCGCAGTATATGAATGAGCTGCCTGTCGAAACAGAATTCCGATTCCTGACGGAGACATGGCCATGCAAGTAAAAACGCACGCAACTCGAGTCGCATTTCCCTGGATGAGGCTGGTAACGATGCTCCTGGCCATCCTGCTCATGGTCAGTGGGTGCGCCGGAATGTCCGAGACAGAGCAACGCACGGTGACCGGCGGAGCAGCCGGCGCCGCGGGCGGCGCCGCAATCGGGGCTCTTGCCGGAAACGCGGCGATGGGAGCTGCCATCGGCGGCGCAACGGGCCTTGCGGGCGGATATCTCTACGGCAAGCACAAGGATACCGAGAAAAAGGCCTACGAGGAGGGATACAACGCAGGGAAGGCTGGCCAGTAATTTTGGCAGGGATGACATCCGGCATCGATGTCCCTGTCATTCGCTGAAGGGCTGAACCTAAGGTGGGAGCTCGTGTCGATTTTCGACCAGCAGAGGATTGGGTCAGGCAAGCGGCACGGGCGGGTCCCGCGCCCGAACGGGAGCTTCGGCATGAGGTTAACGGGCCAGCAAGTCACAAGCATTATCCTGCTGGGGCTGGGACTAATGCTGCTGGGGTTTACAGCCGCGGCGAGTCCGCTTCCGCCACACTGGCCCAAGGCAAGGACGGTCCAAACCGGTTCCTCGACCGTCGCGGCAAAGCAGGAAGCGCAAGAAGCGCCACGGACTCCCGCCACTCCAAGCGCAACGCCGGAGGGTACGGTGGAGCGGCTTGTGGAAGAAGGCATTACGGAAGTCGAGGGCATGGCACACGCCCTGCCCCCTGGCCGTCTGGAGCAGCATCTGGCCCAAGGCGTTTCCGAAGCTGAACACGTCGCACAGACCCTGACCCAGCGCTTTGCCTTCGCCCTATCAGGCTTCCAGAGTGCAGGGCGGGAAATCTCCCTGGCCCTTGGCAGGATGTCGGGTAGCGGTGGAATCGGCCGGCTGATCGCGGCCGTAGGCTCAATTGTCGTGGTTTATCTTCTCGGCTTCGCGGCCGAACTGGCCTATGCCCGCCTGCTTCGGCCCGTGACGAAATGGCTCAAGGGGCCTGCGGGCGTTCCTTTGCTAATTTTGCCGCGCACCTTCGGCCTGGCCATCGTGCACATAAGCCGAATCGCCGTTTTCATGCTCGTTGCCCTGACCCTGATCGTCCTGATCCTGCCCGATGCAGGGCTCTCGCGCCGGTTGGCCCTGTTATATGCGCTCCCGCTGCTCTGGCTGCGCCTCGTTCTCCTTGCCGCGTGGCTCCTGCTCATGCCCTCCAGGCCAAACCTCAGGCTATTGCCTTGCTCTCAGCCCTTTGCCCGACACCTGTTCTCGTGGATCACCGCCTTTTTCGTCGTGACGGTCTTTTCCTACAATTTCATACAGCTGCTGCGCACCTACGGCTTGAGCGACCAAGTCTACCTGCTGCTTACAATTCTTGAGATGTGCCTCTCCTTGGGCATTCTCATGGCCTTGGTCTGGACCTCACCGAGACCGGCCATTTCCAGCGGGATGGCAAAACCGCCTCCCACCGGACCGCCAGTCTCCAAAACAAAATGGCTCCGGGATTGGCGTATCCCGGCAACGGCCTTTATCTTCGCCATGCTCGTGGCTTACGTGGCAAGCGCGCTGCTGGGCAGACATGAGCTCCGGTGGGCCATGCTGTGGAGCCTGGCCTGCATCCCGGCCTTCATCGCGGCCGATACGGCGCTACGCACCACCATCCAAACGGCGCTGGCCGAGAAGACCGCCGCCGAGGCCGAGGGGCTGGCGCTACTGAGCATACATGCCGCGCATCTCATGAGCGGCTTGAGAGCCCTGCTGGCCGTGGCCTTCGTGTTCCTGCTGCTGTGGATCTGGGGCGTGCGTTTCTCCTTCGAGGCCGCCATATCCAGGATGGTCTTCAGCATCGTGGCGACAGCCGTGCTAGGCTGGTTCATATGGGAATGGGTCCGCTCGGCCATCGACCGGCGACTGACGGACGAGACCCGCGAGGAGGGCGAGGAGCGCGAGGACGTGGAAGAGATGGGCACCGGCGGCTCTCGCAAGACAACGCTCCTGACCTTGGCCCGCAAGTTCATCCTCGCCGTCATCCTCATCTCCACGGCGCTCATTCTGCTCTCGGCCCTGGGCCTCGACGTGGGCCCCCTGCTCGCAGGCGCGGGCATCGTCGGCCTGGCCATCGGCTTCGGAGCCCAGGCCCTGGTCAAGGACATCCTCTCCGGGGTCTTCTTCCTGCTCGACGACGCTTTTCGCCTGGGAGAATACATCGAGGCCGACGCCAGCAAGGGCACGGTGGTGCACATCTCCGTGCGCTCCCTCAAACTGCGCCATCCGCGCGGCAAGCTGCTGACCATCCCCTACGGCTCGCTCGGCGCCATCACCAACTACAGCCGCGACTGGGCCATCATGAAGCTCGATCTGCGCGTGCCCTACGACACGGACCTGGAGAGGGTCCGCAAGGTAATGAAGAAGCTCGGCCAAAAGCTGGCCGAGGACCCGGAGCTCGGACCCAAGTTCCTCGCGCCGGTCAAGTCGCAAGGCGTTCGCGAGATTGACGATTCGGCGATGATCCTGCGCGTCAAGTTCAAGAGCAGGCCGCACGACCAGTTCATCCTGCGGCGGGAAGTCTTCAAGCACATCCAACATGAATTCGCCAAAAACGGCATCGAGTTCGCTCCGCGCAAGGTTACCATCCACATCCCCGAATCATACCGTGGCACAGCGGGCAAGGATTTGGACATGGGAATCATGGGCGCGGCCGCGGAATCCGCGCTGGAGCAGAAGCTGCCTCAAGGCGAGGCCAAAAAGGATAAAAAGTCGTAAAGGAGGGAGTCATGAATTGGAAAAATTGGCTTATCGTGGTGCTGCTGTCCTTGTTTTCCTGCCTCTTTAATGTCGGCGCATGGGCTGCTTCCAAAGAAAGCCCCCCTGCAGGCGACGAAGAGATGAACATCAATGATGCGGTTGAGATGATCAGGACTATCTACCAAGCGGAGTACAAGGATCTGCTGCAGTCCGAGTTGAACTTGACCGAGGAAGAGAGCAAGTCGTTTTGGCCGGCGTACAATCGCTATCATTCCGAGATGTATGAGGTGAATTCCTGGCTTCTTGGGCTGATAGAGCAACTCGGCATTCTGGAAGAGCAGAAAACAACCGGCAAGCAGGATGCTGTTTCATTGATACGCCAGTCCTTCGACATGGAAAAGAAGGCCTTGGAGATCAAGGAGAACAATCTGGATACATTCAGTGGAATTCTGCCACCTGACAAGTTGATTCGCTTTTACCAGATGGAGAACAAGGCAAACGCCCTGGTGCGCGTGCGCCTCGCGGAAGCGATTCCGCTCAAGTCCTTGAAAGAGTGATACTGATCCAGGCGGGCTTGCGCAGTGACGAGTCGATAAGCCACGGATTGGTTTGTTGTGTCGTGGCCAGACTCTGCTGGCGAAGGAGCCTCTTGATATCAAACAGGCCCATGTCAGAGCCGTACATGGCTACAGACCACCTCTATGCGTCGCCGTATGCAGAATAGCGAGCAAGGCAAGTGGACCTCGCTCTTCTCTTTGCCCTGAACTCGCTTCATACGCACGTCCTTCCTCGCGGCTTCGGCCTGCCGATGAGCGCCGATCTGCTCCTCGCCAAGTCCGCCCTACTTTATGACCTTGCTTTCCTCGGTCAGCGGAATGAACTTTATGTGGATCACCCAGAAGAGAAAAGGCCGAAGTGGTTATTATCAAGCAGCTTCTGCATTTACATGCTTGTCGTGGTCAGTTCTTTTTCCTTATATATTAATAAGATAGTCTGTTAAAAACCTTAAGCGTGCTTCAATCAAAGCAGCTATCTGAAAGGTTGATTCAAACAGCTTATAGACTCATCCTAAATTATTAAGTTGCTTTCTATTACGATCATCTCAACGACACAACAGTCTATTGAACAGACTATTGTAGCTGATTACTGCTATGGCAGAGTCAGCCTCGCAGACAGCTTGTTCCTACAGGAGCACCCTTTTAAAGTGGCTTCATAAGCCAGAAAGCCTCAGATAATACGAACGATTCCAATCTCCGTAGGAATTGCCTGGGACTTATGAAACCAACTCTTGGCTGATAGTTGTCAGGCCCGATTTTTGAATGTCTTCGCCGGCATTATTTCAATGTTTTTAGCTCCAAGTGCCTTGGTTATCCTGATTTTTTGCGGCAACAGGGGGGAGGTTGCAAATGGCTCTGCGTATCAAGTCCAAATTCTTAATTCCGACGATTACACTCATATTCATGGGCATGTCGTTGTTGGTTTTGATCAACCATTTCAGCATGACATCCGCATTTCATGACACGATGCGAGAGGACATGACTCTCCTTGGAGATGCAGTTCTCCGGGACATGCGCGATGATATTACCCAGAAGCTCAAGGCCGCATCCAATCTGGCCAACGACTTTTCAGCCCTGAGGGCTGTGCAGGGAGATGGAACTTACGATGCCGAGAGCTTCATGGCCTTCACTCAGAAGGTTTTGAATGGAATAGAATCCATTAATATACTGGATACTAACGGCAATCTCGTAATCTCCAGCTCCGGGCAGGAGGGGACGAGTTTCAAGGACAGAGCATACTACCAGAAGTACATGTCTGGAACACGCGACATCATCTCCACGGCCATCACCAGCAAGACCACGGGCACTGCCATCGTGCCTCTTGTCCAACCAATCGTGGACGCCAGGGACACGGTCAGAGGCGCAGTCAATATAGCGCTCGACCTGGACTATCTGACCAAGTCGATCACTCAGACCAAGATCGGCTCCACTGGCTTCATCTTCATCCTGGACAAGGACGGCACGGCCCTGGCTCACCCCGACAAGGCCCTGGTCATGAAGAAGGACATCGCCGAGACCTCCTGGGGGCGCCAAATCCTGGCCGCCACGGATAGGAATATCCTGGAGTATGACGAGGACGGCCGGCGCAGGGTCGCTGTCGTGCAGAAGGACAGCCTGACAGGCTGGACCTTCGTCATGGTGACGCCCCTGGAGGACATGCTCGCCCACCTCTCCTCGGCCACGACGCGCAGCACCCTCATCGCCGCCATTTGCGCCGCGGCATTCATGGTCCTCATCTGGGTGCTTGTGGGGCGCGTCATCCTCCAGCCGGTCCTGGCTTGTGTCGATTTCGCGCGAAAGGTCGCCGGCGGCAAACTGGACGAGACGCTGCGCATAGACAGAAAGGACGAGGTTGGCGAGTTGGCGAGCGCCTTGCGCGACATGGTCCGGGATCTTGAAAAAGGTCTGGAGGAAGCGCGGGCACAGACACGCATAGCCCGGGATGAGACCGTGCGGGCCAATGCGGCCGTACGTGAGGCCGAGGAGGCCAACTTGCGGGCGGAAGCCGCCAGGCGCGAGGGCGTTCTCGAAGCCACGCGCCAGCTTGAGGAAGTGATCGAGAACCTGACCTCGGCCTCCGAGGAGCTTTCGGTGCAGGTCGAGCAATCCAGCAGAGGGACCGGGGATCAGAGCGCCAGAACCACCGAAGCCGCTACGGCCATGGAGCAAATGAACGCCTCGGTTCTCGAGGTGGCCCGCAACGCCTCGGATGTAGCCAACGGAGCAGACATGGCCCGAGGCAGAGCCCAGGATGGCGCGCAAGTGGTAGAGCGAGCCATGCAAGCCATTTTCGAGGTGCATACGCAAACCACGGCCATGCGGGAAAGCTTGTCCAAGCTTGGCAGGCAGGCCGAGGACATCGGCGCCATCATGAACGTTATTGATGACATCGCCGACCAGACCAACCTGCTGGCGCTCAATGCGGCCATCGAGGCAGCCAGGGCCGGCGAGGCCGGGCGGGGTTTCGCGGTCGTGGCCGACGAGGTTCGCAAGCTCGCGGAAAAGACCATGAACGCGACCAAGGAGGTCGGCCAGGCCATCAAGTCGATCCAGGGCGGCACGACGGACAACATCAACACCATGGAGACCGCCAGCCAGTCCGTCGATCAGGCCACCACGCTTGCGGAAAAGGCAGGGGGAGCGCTCAAGGAGATCGTCTCGCTCATCGAGGACACCGCGGACAAGGTACGCGCCATTGCCACGTCCTCGGAGGAGCAGTCTTCCGCCAGCGAGCAGATCAGCAAGACATTCGAGGAGATCAACCGCATATCGGTGGACACCGCGGAGGCCATGAATCAATCATCCAAGGCCGTAAACCAGTTGGCGTCACTGGCCTCGGACATTCGCGGACTCATTCAACGCATGCAGCGCTAGCTGCCATCTGCTGTAGCGCATGATTGCACGAAAGGCCCTTGCGTCAGCGCAAGGGCCTTTCGTTATCGCAGCGATTTTTCGGAAGCGGCCACGGCGACTCCCAAAAATTCAAACCTGCAAAGGCGTTTGACTCGCAAGCCATGCGGCCCTGCCGCATCAATTAGAGCAGATTGTTTTTAAGACGCCCGCTCCGGCGTATACGGCGCAAGTGAATTGCGCCTACGCCTACGCGGCGGCAAGCCATGCTGATGCATGGCTTGCAGAGCATTTTCAAAAGCAAAATGCTCTAGATTTGCCGGCAAGGCTGTTTACAGCACATTGCGGATGACGTTGAAACAATGGGGGTGCAGGGAGCGCCGCTCCCTGCCGGGAGAGAGTCCGAGAGAGGGCAGCGTCCTCTCTCGGTTCATCCACGAAAGACTTTAGACAGCAATTGGAATCAGCAGGTCAGGCCTTGAGAAGAGCCCGCGCGAGCTCGGCGAAGCCGCCACCGCCCCTGCCCTGCGTGATCCAGGTTGGGCGGGCGCTCAGTTCGGCTTCCAGATCCAGGACATTGGCCACGCCAACCGAGTTGGGGAAGTATGCGAACATGGGTGCATCATTGGGCGAGTCGCCCGCGAAGACTACATGCTCCCGCACTGCTTCCAACTTGTGCCCAAATACCTCCTGAAAGAATATGCGGGTCATCGTGAGCTTGTCGTAGCCGCCGAACCAGCCGTTTACATGGATGGAGCTGATCTTGGCCTGGGCTCCATCCTGCTCGAAGAGGGCCTGGATGCGCCTCACCGCCTCCATGGGCAGCGGGTCCACATCCTCGCAGAAATCAACGGCCAGGTCGGCCTCGCGGTAGTTTTGATCCGCTGAGATGGCGCAACCGGGCACCTCGCGCAGGATACGCAGCCGAAGATCCGCCAGCCGGGCGGCATCGAGCCCGCGCTCATCATCATTTTTGAAATAGCGTCGGACCATCCGCCTGGCGGTTTCGTCGTAATGGAAATAGAAGGCGCCATTCTCGCCCACCACCCCGTCCACGGGCCACATGCGCGCGATATGGTCGCACCAGCCTGCCGGCCTGCCGGTGATGGGCACCACCTTCATGCCGTGGCGGCGGAGCGACTCAAGAGCCGCATAGGCCTCCGCACCGAGGCGGCCGTTGTCAGTAAGCGTATCGTCGATGTCCGTAAGGACGAAACGGATGGCGCGGCGAGTTTCCGCGGGCATTAGATTCAGGGCACGCATGCTGGCCTCGTGTTATCGAATTGCTGTTGCGCTCAAATACGGAAGTTCACTGCCGCAATCAACCTGCCGGCACCGTGGCCAGGTCACCCGAGACCGTGCCCAGTTCCGCGATGAGCGACTCCACCGCGCCGAGGGCGGTAGCCAAGGCGACTCCAGCGCCGCACTTCATGCGCATCCAATCCTGATGGGCCAGGATCGAACCAGCCGCGAACAATGTCGGACACACGGGCTTGCCGCCTGCGCCGAGCGGCCGGAACCGTTCATCCACCTCAATGCCGCTTTGGTGGACAGGGTGTCCGCGCGGATCGAAATAGTCGAGCCGGTGCCATCCGGAGCGGTCTTCGGGCTGGGCCACGGGTAGGTCGAAAATCGTCTCCCGCACCTCGGTCTGCGTGCTCGCCAAGCCTCCTCCCAGAAACCGCCCCGAAGCCAATATCACTCCCCGGCAGCGCACTCGACGCTCCATGGATTGACCATGGATGGTGAATTCCAGACCGCTACTTTCCATCCTCTCCAGGCGAACCATCTGCTGGGAGTATAGTTCGACCCCAAGCTCAGGCAAACCGTTCTCCACGGCCTCCCGCAGGCGGATGCCCGGCACTGACGGCGGCATGGTGGGGATCTCGAACACCGTCACGCCGAGACGTTCCTCAAGATCGGCACACACCGCCCCGCAACCGTTCATGCCCAGGAGCGCGGGCAGGCCGAGGCAGGTCGCATCGCCTAGCAGGGGCCTAACGGCCTCGGCCAGGGTTTCGCGATGCTTGGGCAACTCCAGGGAACGGGCGGCGTTTTCGGGGAAGACTTCTCCTCCTGCGTGGCCGGGAAAGTGAATGCGCTCCGCACGCAAGCCAGGCCAGAGGGGCAGCAGGTTGGCCGCCACCTGACGGGCGCTGAATCCGTTGAGACCATGAAAGTCGACAAGCAGGCAGGCGGGCTTTTCTTTGAGGAGCCTGACAAAGGGCCACATGGTTTCCGGCAGCGCATAGGTGTGCTTGAGAGTTCCAGCGGGAGATGGTGCGACAACGTTTGTTTCCGTCTCGGCCACGTAGGGCAGCCCACGGTTGGCGAGGAAATCCATCCACTCCGCCAGGGCGGCTTTGATTAATCCAGGGGATGTCAGCCAGTACGGATGCCTTGGATAGCTAGCCAGCAGCTCATCAAGGCCTTGAAATGGCTTTTCCACCAGATGGATGCCACCCTCGGGACCGCGAGGAGGAACCGCGCCGAGGACGTCGAAGTACCCGCTCGTGTACGCGATGGCGCCGGTGCCACCTGCCTGTACGACGCTCAATCCACGCTTGGCGGCGAAGAGGGCTGCGGCCGAGCCAGCCAGGCCGGCGCCGATGACCACCAGATCGCATTCACGGATATCACGGGACATGTTCAGCGCACCTCGTCCGGTTTGTGGGAGGGGAGCATCTCCAGGCTGATTAGCCCGCAATGCAGAGCCTCGGCCAGCTCATACTGCCGCATCTGGGCACCCCATAGGATAGGCCTTTGCCCCTTGAAGCGATTGGCGAAGAAATCTCGCATGCTCAGAAGGCCGCGCCTGGAGGCGCACTTGCCGGTATCGTACAGATGGGCTGTGACGCGCAGGCCGCAGAAAGCTCCCTGGCATGAACCCTTGCCGATACGGCTGCGCACGCCCAGCGCGGAGATGCCGAGGTCTTCCGCATCCACATGGCAGTCCTTCGTGAGCTCGTCGACGGTATGCGCCGAGACCATCTCGCACTCGCACAGCAAAGGTCCATCCTCTTCCTTACGGGCCAGCCATGCGCGGGGAGAGCGTCCCGGCCCAGTCCACTCGCAGCCGCCGATTTCCGGCAAGGGCACGCTGCGCGTCAAACAGGGCGCGCCAACGCCGAGACGCCGCGCCACCAAGTCCGCCGCCTTCTCGGCCATGAGACGGAACGTCGTGAGCTTGCCGCCCGTGACGGTCAGAAAGTTGGTGAGCCCTTCGGCTTCGTGGTTGAAGAGCGCGAAGCCGCGACTTTGGGCGCGGTCGTCGCCTGCGCCGGTGTTCGCCATGAGCAGCGGGCGTACCCCGCTGTACGCCCGGATGTAGCGGATGGAGCGCAGGGCCGGAATCATGCTTGCGCCCTGCTCGATGTTCAGGTCCACCTCGGCGGCGGACGGGCGGCACATATCCGGGTCGGCGATGCGCACGCTCGTGGTGCCCAGAATGGAAACTGTGCCGCCCGGCACAAGGATGTCGCCGTCCGCGGGCGGACGCAGCCGGTTTATGACGCGCCGGGCGATTCGCTCGCTGGTCACGAGCAGCGTTCCGCTCGAATAGAGCACGGGGATATGCGCGCCCGCCAGGGCAGCGACCTTACCGGACCAGGCTCCGGCGACATTCACGACCTGCTCCGGCTCGATGATCAGCTTGCGGCCGGTTTTCGCCTCAAGGCAGTGGGCGCGCACGATGCGTCCGTCGAAAATTTCGAAATTGATGACGCACATACCGCGAAGCAAGTTGCAACCCGTCAGCTCGCGGGCATGGGCGATCATCTCCAGACTGAGCCGGAAAGGATCAATGGAGGCGTCGGGAACATGGAAGGCCGCGACAAGCTCGCCGGAAAGGGCAGATTCCAGGGTTAGGGCCTCGGAGGGCGCCATTGACTTGGCAGCAATGCCTGCCTTGGCGCACAAATTAGGGAAGTCGGCTGCGTAGGACTCGTCATCGCCCGGCATGGCCACGAAGAGCCCGCCGGTATCCTCGATGCACTGCGGCGCGAGCCGCTTGAGCAGATCCCCTTCCTCCCGGCACTCGGCTGCGGCCATGGGATCGCTCAGGACATAGCGCGCTCCGCTGTGCAGCAGGCCGTGGTTGCCGCCCGACGCGCCGGCGTTGACGTCCCTCTTTTCCACGAGCACGCAATGCATGCCGCGCAAGGCGAGATCGCGCATGATGCCTGCGCCTGTCACGCCGCCGCCGATGACAAGGACCTGAGTTCGCAAGATGTCGCACTGAGTCTTCATGGTTCTCCCCATGGATGCCGGGTCTGGCGCGGGATACGCGAGATCGCGCCTCGCGCGCCAGTCTCTTCACACCGGCCAAACATAGCCGTTAATTTTCGATTTCGCAATTCAGGTTTTCAGTTGCGAAATTTTTTGCCCCGGGTAATGATCCGGACGCCAGGGATGAAGATCCTCGACAGACTGCATTTGCTCAGGGAGAAAAGTCATGAATCTCACCATCGAACCCATGTCCGACAGCCAACCCTCCCGGTTCAGGCAGATAGCTTCGGAAATGCTGCCGCGCGGAGTCAACCTAGACATGTGCCTTTCGTGCGGGCTGTGCTCCTCCGGCTGTCCAGCCTCTGGCCTGGAGCGCATGGATCCGCGCAAGTTCCTGCGCATGGCGGTCCTGGGCATGGACGAGGCCCTGACCACGACTCCCTGGGTGTGGATGTGTACCCTGTGCCGCCGCTGCACGCATGTCTGCCCTGCGAAAATCGACATCCCCGCCCTTGTCTACGAGGCACGCGCGCGGTGGCCGCGCGACAAGCGCCCCAAAGGCATCGTCGGCTCCTGCGACCAAGCCCTGCGCACCCCGACATGTTCAGCCATGGGCGTGTCCCCGCAGGATTTCGAGTTCGTGGTGGATGATGTCCTTGAAGAGGTCCGTTCGACCCAGGATGGATTCGATAATCTGAAAGCGCCCATGAACCGCCAGGGCGCGCACTTCTTCCTTACCCAGAACTCCCGTGAGCCCGCGGTGGAGCCGGACGAGATGGTGCCCCTGTGGAAGGTCCTCGACCATGTCGGCGCGGACTGGACCTATGCCTCCCGCGGTTGGGCCGCCGAGAACTACTGTATGTTCGCGGCCGACGACGAGGGCTGGGAAAAGATCCTCCGCACCAAGGTCGAGGCCGTGGAGACGCTGGGTTGCAAGGTCTGGCTCCACACCGAGTGAGGGCACGAGTTCTACGCGGTCCGGTCCGGACTGCAGCGCTTCGGCATCACCCCCTCTTTCCGGCTGGAAAGCATCATCACCTACTACGCGCGGTGGATACGCGAGGGCAGATTAAAGGTTAACTCCGCCTGGAACGACCGCGGCATCAAATTCACTGTCCAGGATCCCTGTCAGCTCGTGCGCAAGTCGCTTGGCGACGAAGTGGCCAACGATCTACGTTTCGTGGTGCGTACCCTGGTTGGAGATCAAAACTTCGTGGAGATGTATCCGAACAAGTCCAACAACTACTGTTGCGGAGGCGGAGGCGGGGCTCTGCAGGGGGGCTTCCAGAAGCAGCGGCGGGCCTACGGCATGCGCAAGGCCGAGCAGATCCTGGCCACTGGCGCGCAGTACTGCATCACGCCTTGCCACAACTGCCATGCCCAAATCCACGACATGTCCGAGCAGTTCGATGGAGCATGGCACACGGTGCATCTGTGGACGCTCATCTGCCTGTCGCTCGGCATTCTGGGCGAAAATGAACGCATCTACCTGGGCGAGGACCTGCTGCAGTTGGGACTTTAGAGCATTTGCTTTTCAAAATGCTCTGCAAGCCATGCGTCGGCATGGCTTGCCGCCGCGTAGGCGTAGGCGCAATTCACTTGCGCCGTCAACGCCGGAGCGGGCGTCTTAAAAGCAATCTGCGCTAAGCCGCTGCCCCGATTCCATATCGAGGTTGGCCCAGCCTTCCTCTTAACAATACAAAGCCCTGCCGGCGCGATCGCTGGCAGGGCTTATTTTGTTTTTGATCGATATGGCCGAACGGTTGAACAAAGCTCGGTTATACGGCCCTATGCGCATCTGCTGGAATACGCGGCTAGGCCATGCGCTCCGCAAGCAGTTCCGTCGCTTCCTCCAGCCCGTGCGTGCCGACCATGGCGTCGACGGCCTCGAAGCCGAAGCGCGACCCCAGGTACAGGCGCATGTAAGCTTCCGTGACTCCCAAGCGCCGCGCCAGCGGCCCGGCGACCGCCACGCATCGCTGCTGGGCCCGTCCGCTCCACGGCCAGTCCGAGTCGGCGAGAAAGCCGAAGACGTGCTCGGCCGAGACTTCCTCCGAAGCCATGGTCAGGCCCGTGCCGCTGATGGACATGTAATGGTTCACCACGGCCAGGGGCCGCACTCCGTCCTGCAGGCTCACATCATCCAGTCCGTGCATGGCCGCGACGGCCAGAAGCAGCTCCCTGTCCACTCCCCGCGCGTGAAGCTCGCGCAACAGCCAGGAGTGATGGTCTTCCCGCTTGCCGATGAACGGGTCCTCGGCCTTTTCGAGGCAGCACTCATCCGTGAACCTGTAGATGAAGCGCTTCATGGTGTCGTGGAGCAGGATGGCGGTGTAGAGCAGACTCCGGCGAAGCGGCAGCCCCCGTGTCTCGTGGGCGTCCGCCAGAGCGCGGGCGTTGCACAGCCCCTGCAGCACGTGCAGGGCCAGCCCGCCGATATGCGCGTGGTGCGCGCCCGAGCCCGGCGCGGCGGCAAAGCTCCAGGGCTTGAAATAGGGATAGGCGTACCTCGTCTTGGGTGATTCCAGGACAAGGTATTCCTCGATCAGCTCGAGCCAGACCGGGACATCCACGGCCGAAAGGAATTCGCTGCGGATGCGTTCGAGCGCAGGCTCGCCCTGGAACCTGGCCAGGTTCTCAAGCGGCTCGACGATCTTGATTGTCATGGCCTTTCGCTACTTGATGCCGGCCCGCATGAACGACTGCACGAACTGCCGCTGGAATAGCAGGAAGCCCAAGAGCAGCGGGCCGGACGTCATCAGCGTCGCCGCGGTGATGATCGACCAGTCCACGCCCTGCTCGGTGGAGGAGAAGACCTGCAGTCCCACCGTGAGCGGCCGCGAATTGACGGTATTGGTTACGAGGAGCGGCCACAGGAAGTTGTTCCAGTGATAGCTCACCGAAACCAGCGCATACGCCAGATAGACGGGCCGTCCGAGCGGGACGTACACGCGCCAGAGGATCTGCAAGGGACCCGCGCCTTCGACCGCTGCGGCATCGTCGAGTTCCTTGGGAATCGACTTGAAGGCTTGGCGCAGAAGAAAGATGCCGAAGGCCGAGGCCATGTACGGCAAGCTTATGGAGAGCGTGGAGTCGAGAATGCCGATGCGGCCCATGGTCCGGTAGTTCTCCACGATGAGCACGTCGGGCATGATCATGAGCTGCATGAGCACGAGCGCGAACAGGATGGTCTTGCCCCGGAAATCGTACTTGGCGAAGGCATAGGCCGCCAGGGTGCACAGGACAAGCTGCGCGGAGAGGACCAGGGTCACGAGCATGAACGTGTTGACGAAGTAGCGCGCGAAAGGCGCGGCGTTCCAAGCCTTGCGGAAGTTGTCGAGCGTGAGCGGCGCCATCAGGTTGAAGCTTGTCGAGAACTCCGCCGGGTGGAAGGCCGTCCAGATCGCGTAGAGCAGTGGCATTCCCCACAGGATGGCCAGCGTCCAGGCCGCTGCGGTGTCGAGATAGCGATAGATGCCCTTGCCGTCGTAGATATTCGCGGTGCTCATCTGTAATGGACTCGCTTTTCAATGACGCCGAACTGAATGATGGAGGCCAGGCCGAGGAATCCCAGTAACACCAGGGTCAAGGTCGCGCCGTAGCCGGTGTCCCAGTATTTGAAGCTGACCTCGTAGATGTAGTACAACAGCAGGGAGCTGGCGTTGTTCGGCCCTCCCTGGGTCAGCACGAAAAGGTGATCCACCATGCGGAAGGCGTTGATGGTGGCATTCACCAGCACGAACAGAGTCGTGGGCATGAGCAGGGGAAATACGATCCTGCGGTAGTAGCAGAACCGGGATGCGCCCTCCAGCATGGCCGCCTCGCCAAGCGACGGGGGGACCTGCTGCAAGGCCGCAAGATAGAAGATCATGAAGAACCCGGCGTCTTTCCATACCGCCACTGCGATAATACAGATCAGGGCCGTGCTCTCGCTGCCCAGCCAGTTGACGCCGGAGAAGCCGAGGAAGCTCCGGACCTGTTCCAGCAAGCCGTACTCGGGCGTGAAGAAGAAGAGCCAGATGTTCGCCACGGCGATCATCGGGAGCACCGTGGGCACAAAATAGGACAGCCGGAGCCAGGCCTGGCCAGGCAGTTTGGCATTGACCAGCAGGGCCATGACCATGGCCAGGGAGATGGAGAGAGGTATCGTGCCGGAGGCGAACAGGAGGTTGTTTCTCAACACCTTGAGGAAAACCTCGTCCTCAAGAAGATAGCGGAAATTCTCGAGCCCCACGAACTCGGCGGGCATGCCTCCCCTACCATCCAAGAAGAAGCTGTTGATAAAGGTATTCACTGCCGGCACGTGGGTGAAGGCCACTATCAGGGCCATCGCCGGCAGAAGGAACAGCCATGCGTTCACATGGCGCATCTTGGCAAAGTAGGTCACAACCCCCTCCACGATCCCTTAATGGGGGCCGGTTGCCCGGCCCCCGACTAAGCTGCTTACTTATTGTAGCGGCGCAGGATGCGCTCGGCTTCCTTCTGGGCGTCCTTGAGGGCGTCCGCAGGCTTCTTGGAGCCGTTCACCGCGGCCTGGATGGCGTCGTCCAGAGCCTTGGTCACGCGCTGGTTGTCGTGCGTGGAGAGCTCGGCCACGCCGTACTCCAGCTGGTCGCGGGCGACGGCGGCGTAGGGGAAGCCCTTGACGTACGCCTTCATCTGCTTGGTCTGCCAGGCATCGGGCCGCACGGCGACATAGCCGGTGTCGATGCCCCACTGGGCGGCACGATCAGCGGTGGTCATCCACTGCACGAAGGTGACCGCCGCCTTGCGCTGCTCGGGCGTGGTCTTCTTGAAGATGTAGAAGTTGCCGCCACCCGTGGGCGAGCCGGGACGGGCGTTGGCCGGGAGCATGCCGACGCCGAAGTCGAACTTGGCGTTGGTGCGCACGTTGGTCAGGTTGCCCGTGGTGGTCCACATGATGGCGGTCCTGCGCTCGAAGAAGTCGCGGGGCGTGGTGGCCCAGTCAATCGTGCCCTTGGGGGAGACTTCGTGCTTGAAGGCCAGGTCCACGAGGAACTGGAGAGCCTCCACGGCCTTGGGCTGGTCGAAGAAGACCTTGGTGCCTTCCTGGTTCATGAGCTCGGCGCCGTTCTGGATGGCCAGGGCCTGGAACAGCCAGTAGGCATAGCCGGTGGAGGGAATGGCCACGCCCCATTGGGTGACTTGGCCCGAGGCATCCTTCTTGGTCAGCTTCTTGCCGAAAGACACGAGCTCGGCCCAGGTCTTGGGCGGCGTGTTCGGGTCAAGTCCGGCAGCCTTGAAGGCCTCTTTGTTCCAGTACATGACGATGGTCGAACGCTGGAACGGAATGCCCCAGGTCTTTCCGCCGGTCTGGCTGTTGCTCATGAAGCCGGGGAAGAAGTTCTTGGTGAAGCTCATCTCGGCCGGCGAAAGGATGTCATCGTAGGGAATCACGGCGTTTTCGTCGATGAGAGTGAACATGTCCGTGGACAGGAGCACCGCTACGTGGGGCGGCTCTCCGCCACGCAGGGCCGTCAGGGCCTTGGTGAGAGTGTCGCGGTAGATGCCCGCGTAGACAGGGGTCACCTTGATGTCCGGATGCTGCTTCATGAACTCAGTGGTCATGCCCTCGATGATCTTCGTGATGGGGCCGCCCACTGACACGGGGAAATAGAAGACGAGTTCCGTCTGCTTGGCAAATGCGGCGCCGGACAGGCAGCAAATGGCAAGAAGTGATAGCAGGAAGCACTTGATAGCCTTGGCCAATCCAAACATAGCATACCTCCAGTTAAGCAAAGGCAGTTGGTCGTCTGAAACAGCCGCGCCCAATCGGGAATGCCGCGGTAATGCGTGCGCTCCTCACCTGATTATCGAAACGTTCTTCTTGGGCCTTTCGACTTAGCAATAACCGAGCCTAAGAACCCATTTCTTTTTAAGGCCTTGCGCTCTTCGAATCTGGTGGGTCATCCCGTCCGCGCGGCCTGTTTCCTACCGGGTTGCTACACTCGCTCCCCGGTTTGCTTATGGAAGAAGTGCAGTCTGTCCTGCAGATAGCGCAGAGTCACCTGCGAACCCGGCGCGAGAGTCACCATGCCCTCGACCGACACGGCCAGGGCTTCGGAGCCGACCCGGCAGGTGACCACGGAGCCGAATCCGAGATACTCCACGGTTTCGACGATCCCGTGCCAGCCGCCCTCGGGATCGAAAAACAAGTGCTCGGGCCGGATGCCCAGGATGCGGTCCGCAGAGTCGGCCTGGGGAACCCGGGCCTCGTCGCAACCGGCTATCGTGATGCCGCAAGAACACTTGGACAGGCCCAGAAGGTTCATGGGCGGCGTCCCAATGAAGTTCGCCGTGAAGACCGTCGCGGGCTGCGAGAACAGCTCCGCCGGGGTGCCGTTCTGCACGATGCGCCCACCCTCCAGAAGAATGATCCGGTCGGCCATGCTCATGGCCTCGACCTGATCGTGCGTGACGTAGACCATGGTCATTCCAAGCGACTGCTGCAGCGCCCGAATCTCGCGCCGCATTTCCTGGCGGAGTTTCGCATCCAGGTTGGAGAGCGGCTCGTCCATAAGGCAGACCGAAGCCTCGGCCACGAGGGCCCGGCCAAGGGCCACGCGCTGCTGCTGCCCGCCCGAGAGGGCCGAGGGCTTGCGGTCCAGGAGGCTGCCGAGCCCAAGGATATCGACAGCGCGAGCCAGGCGCTTTCGCCGCTCCGCCTGGGGGACCTTGCGCACCTTGAGGCCGAAAAGGATGTTCTCCCGGACCGTGAGGTGCGGGAAAAGGGCATAGGATTGGAAGACCATGGCCAATTGGCGCCGGGAGGGCGGAAGGTTTGTCACCTGCTTGTCGCCGATGAAGATATGGCCGCTGGTGACTTCCTCCAGCCCGGCGATCAGGCGCAGCGTTGTGGACTTGCCGCAACCGGAAGGGCCGAGCAGAACCAGCAGACTGCCCTGCTCCACCTCAAAGCTGATATCGTCGACGGCAAGTACCGAACCCCAGTGACGGCTGACATGTTCCATGCGGATCGCAGACAAGTTGTGCTCCGATATTTTGGCTTGCCAGGTGGGGGACACCCGTGTTGCAAAAAATCTTGATCTTATTACCTATCGTTATGCCGGACGTTGCCCGATGGCTGAACCTTCTTGGCGCAGGCTCTCCCTGAAACGTCCGACCTGGATTCCGCTTTCACTCTTGTGATGTAAGCCGCTCCTGCGGCCGTCGTGTGCCGTCAGGCCGACAAAGGCGCATGACGCCGAGGTCGGCCCGCAACAGAGGCTCACGATTTCCTATCTGAATTCCATAACCTTTTCGTGTCGAAGAAGCCCAGGCGAGCACTCGCTCACAAGCCTAGTGATGCTCTTCAGGTATTCCCGCCAGTATCCAACATAAAAGGCCAGGGCCTTGGAAAAGTTCCTGCCTACCAAACCGTCGAGCAGGAGCTGGCTGATCTGCCGCTCCTGGGAGAGTACGTACTGGGAAAAAAGAAAGACCCGGCGCTCATCATCGCCCATTTCCCGCACGAGCTGCTTGATGACGTTTCTTGACCACGGCTGATACATCCACAAGTATTGAAGGTCCAGGGCATTGACAATGGCGATGTTCAGCAGGTCGCTTCGCTCGAACTCAAGGGTCTGGATGAACTCTTTGGATTCCAGCAGAGAGGGGACGTCCTCCAATGGAAAGAGAACCTCCACTTGGCCATGGAGGGCAAACAGCTGTTTAAGCTTGCTGGAGTAGTCCCGAATACGCATGCGCAGGTGCTCGGCCCTGTCGGCAAGCCCTTCGATCACCCCTGCGACGCAATCCGAGGCCAGCTTCGTAATGACGGCCGCCCACTGCTGGAGAACAGCTCCCACGCCAGTGACGCCGGCCAAAAGCAGCAGTTCGCCGGCCAGGCCGCTGCATGCCAAGGCAAGAGGGATGGCCAGGATGCTCCGCAAGAGGTTGCCGACGATCGCCTCCCTCGGCAGGCCGCGCAGGAGGTTGTGGCCGGCCATGTACAGGCCGTTGACCAGGGACATGGCCGCATAGAGCAGGACCGGGCTCGTCGTGACGGTGACCCCGAAGGATCGTTCGAGGAGGACGGTCTTCACGATGTAATCGAGCAGGGGCACGGAGAGCCCGCTGAACAGGAGCGAGTCGGCCAGCCTGTCCCAGCTCACGTAGCTTTCCCATTTGAGCCGCGATGAGCGGTGTATGCCGCCGCACCCGAGCACCGATTGGATGATGATCCGCAGGCCCGTTATGGCGAACCAGATCAGCGCCCCGCCGTAGGCCAGCAGCCACCCGTTCTTGGTCAGGGCGAAGGTGAGGCTTGCCGCCAAGAACCCCGCCAGTATCTTGAGCCCGATCTTGAGCCCGGTATTCAGGTATTCGAGGGAGACCGCGCTCTGTTCCTTCCGCTCCGGCGCGACCAAGTGCAGGCCGTTCCCTTCCATTCGTTGCACTCCGCCCAGGGTATGGATGTTTCCCTCGCTGGCAGACTTGCAATCGTCGATGACCCAATCCGTTTTATGCCGATATCCGAGCACGCTCAGTCCAGGAATGCGGCGGACGAGGCGATTCATGCCGCTAGAGACGGCATTCGCCCTGGACAACGGCACGCGGGTTATCCGAGCGTACGCGGTGACCCCCACGGGTATTCCGCAATGAGGCGCACTGGCTCGCTCCAGTTCAAGCTGCACGTGCCTCGGCAGCGAATCCTTAACCACGAGCCCCATTCCGGGCATTCGCCCGGATTGCCCGGTGGAGTCGGAACCGATGCTGATCTTTAGGGGTTTATCCCTGTAACAAGCCTGGAAGGCAGGAAGCTCGTAGAGAATTTCGACGAGCTTGTCTTTGTGACCTCGACGACCGGGGCCGTCGCCCTCCAATCCGTCCGGCTTGGCGATGAGTTCGGTGATGAACCGCTTAAGCTTCATGACGTTGGAGGAATGGAGCGCGGCCTGCAGGCGCAGGATGCGCTCGCGGTCCGGCTCGCGTCCCAGGGCGCTGTTCTTGAGGTTGAAGATCTCCAGGTGGGTGATCCTGCCCCTGCAATCGTAGAGCAGTTCGAGCACATGCTCGACAGCCAGGCCGTCCAGGTCGAGCACGACCCGATGCTTGGGATGGAGGCTGTAAAGGCGGTCGAGCAGCTCCACGATCGAGAGGGTACGCAGTTCGGGAACGACCCGCGAGCGCTCGGAGGGTGCGTCCGGATCCGGCAAGCCTGGATTCCTTTCGGGGCGCAGATGCCGCTCGATGATCTCATGGGCATCGAAGCCGTCCATCCTGCGCACGAGTTGCTCCATCCCTGCCTTCTCGTCATCGGACGCCTGACGGTAGCTCGCATGGAGGCCCGCCGTGCGCGTACGCATGAGCGGGAGCAGGCGCTCGTGGATCAGCTTGCCCAAGTGAAAGATGGAGACCTGGCCCGAGCCGACGAACGAGAGGAAGTCCTTCTCGCAAATAGGCGGCATATCCAGGCCGAAGGTGTCGTTGATATCCGGCAGATGAGTTCGGTTGAACTCGCGGAGCACCTCGAGCACATACGCCTCGTGATGCTTGGCGACCTGACGCCCCTGATCCATGAACGCCTGGACCGCCGGTGAGGAGAGAAAGCTCAGGAAGCCCTGGGAATCCGTCAGACCGCGCGGTATCCAGATGATCTTGACGAACTGTTGCTGGTGGCGGGTGAAGAACTCGATGCCGATCCTGACCTTGATGTCCATGATCGCCGCGGCTTCCAGAAGCTCCTCGGCGGCCTCTCGCGGGACGAAGTGGTAGTAGATGACCGTCAGCCGCCGGATACCCTTGATCCAGGCGTCCATGACCAGGTGGGAAGCCGACTTCCTGCCCTTGGTGTTGACGTCATGCACATGGTCGTCGAAGGAAACCTGGTTCCACTCCTCCGGCATTTCCAGCAGGTGGTACTTCCTGAGCTGCTCGCGCACCGTCCGAGGACGGCCGGTGGTCACGGCCCGGAAATCGTGGGCCAGCTCGAGCTGCCTGGTATCGTCCTCCTGGCTGCGGAGCAGCCTCTTCATGATTTCGATCAGCACGCGGGAAGCATTGACGCGCAGCGGCCCCTGCGCCGTGTAGAGGATCTCCTCGCGCAGGGAGCGCAGGGCCTCCAAGCGATCGGAAGCCTTGCCTATCTCCAGGGAGTCGAGGAGGTGGGCCACGGCGTAGGCGATGCGCAGCGCTCGCTGGGCAGCCATCTCCTTGATCCCGTGGGGATGCAGATATGGCGCGAGAAGCCTTCTGTGCGCCGGGGTGCCTTTGCGCCGGGAAATATCTTTTACTATGCGCAGCAGTTCGTAATCGCGCCTGTCGAAGAAGAACCTCGGGCCGCTCCCGTCCCTTTCGAGATCAAGATCGTGCGAGACCGGCTCTTCCGTATGGCTTGTCTGCATCCCGCGGTTCTCTGGCACTATCTTCCTCTGGACCGGTCTGGCCTTGATCATGTGCAGGCTTCAAGCGAGCATCAGCTATCGAAAACTTTTCGAATTTGTATGTCATGACTTTCATAAAAGCAAATATCCTTATGCAGGCCTTCACGGCCTGACCTTTTATGCTATGGGCTCAAATGAACTGGCTTTCCTTCCACGCTTCGATTCCCAAGCCACTTTTCAGCAGCAATTGATTAGCGCAGAAACAATTTTCATGGTCACTGAGTTGAATGCCGCTTAGCCTCAGGAAAGCCCGCACCTCAATATTCCAACCCGCTTGCCACAAGGCTTGAACCGTACAACGCAAGGTTTAAGGCCGATGTGGCGCAGCGCTTGTCACGACCGGGTGAAATAGTTAAGCACCCGGCATGGATAAACGGGTAAAACGACACAAGGCGCTCATGGACTTCATTTCCGAGCGCGGCTTCGCCACCATCGAAGATCTTTCTCGCCATTTCGTGGTCACTCCCCAGACCATGCGCAAGGACATCAACATGCTGGCCGAGGCGGGGAAGATCCAGCGATTCCATGGTGGCGCGGGTGTTCCGCTGGGTTCGGAGAACATCCTCTATGACCAGCGCAAGGCCATGTTCATGGAGGAGAAGCAAAGAATCGGAAAGCTCTGCGCGCAGCACATTCCAGAGGGAGCCTCCCTACTCATCAATATCGGCACGACGACCGAGGAGGTCGCCAAGGCCCTCCTGGAGCATAAGAAGCTGCGCATCGTCACGAACAGCCTGAACGTGGCTTCGATCTGCGCCCGCAATCCCGAAAACGACGTCGTGGTAGCCGGCGGCACGGTGCGTCACCGCGACCACGGGATTGTCGGTTCGAGCGCCGAGCGGTTCATCCGCGAGTTCCGTGTGGACTACGGCATCATCGGCATTTCGGGCATAGACGAGGACGGCAGCATCCTTGATTACGACTACAGGGAAGTAGCCGTGGCGCGCACGATCATCGAAAGCTCCCGGCACGTGTACCTTGTGACGGACAATTCCAAATTCGGGCGTCCCGCCATGGTCAGGGTGGGGCACCTCTCGGAACTCACGGCCATCTTCACCAACGCCCCCCTGCCCGACCGCTGGAAAAAACTAGTGCAGGAGGCCGGGGTAGAACTGTACTTGGCCTGAAGAACATTTCCCGTCGAGATAAGGCCTCCTGGATAGCTTAGGGCAGATTGCTTTTAAGACGTCCGCTCCGGCGTTGACGGCGCAAGTGAATTGCGCCTACGCCTACGCGGCGGCAAGCCATGCCGACGCATGGCTTGCAGAGCATTTTCAAAAGCAAAATGCTCTATTGTCCGCGTTCCCCGTGAACACGCGTCTGGCTTCGAGATTTAGGTGGAGGACGCCGCGAGCGTCCAGGCGTAAGGCCAGACGTAAGGATTGATGAGCATGGATTCTTTTTTGCTGGAGCTGGCGCAACTGAAGAGTGAAGGACTATTCCGGCGCACGGAGGCCTGGCCTCAAGCGGGCGGGCGCATCGAGCTGCCAGATGGCCGGACGCTGCTCAACTTCTCCTCCAACGACTACCTGGGGTTGGCCTGCGATCCTCACGTCAAGCACCGCGCCATCCAGGCCATTGAGCGCTGGGGCTGCGGCGGGACCTCCTCGCGCCTGATGTGCGGCACGCTGGAGCTGCACGAAGAGCTGGAATCAGCCTTGGCCAGCCTCGTGGGGGGAGAGGCCGCGCTTGTGTTCAGCAGCGGCTTCGGCATGAACGTCGGCGTTGTATCCGCGCTGGCCGGGCGCGAGGACATCGTGTTCGCCGACCGCCTCAGCCACGCCAGCCTCATCGACGGCGCACGCCTGAGCGGCGCGACAGTCAAGCGCTTCGCCCACAACGACACCGCCGCGCTGGCGCGGCTGCTCGAAACCACGCCCTGCCGGGGGCGGCGCGTCATCGTGACCGAATCCGTCTTCAGCATGGATGGCGACCTGGCACCGCTTGAAGCCCTTCGCGGACTGGCGGCGCGGCACGAGGCCATCCTGCTGGTGGACGAAGCACATAGCATAGGCATCTGGGGACGCGGCGGAGGCGTCTGCAAGGCTCTGGGCGAGACGGCAAGGCCGGATTTCACCGCCGCCACCCTGGGCAAGGCGCTCGGAACCCTGGGCGGCTTCATAGTCTCCTCGACCGTGGGCCGCGAATTCCTGGTCAATCGAGCCCGCAGCTTCATCTTCGCGACAGCCCTGCCACCGGCCTGCGCCGGCGCGGCGCTGGGAGCCATCGAGCGCCTCACGCAGGACCCGGCCATGGGCGAGCGGCTTTTGGAGCGGGCTCGGGCGTTCCACGGCTTGCTGCTGGCCGAGGGCTTGCAACTGCCCGAATTCCATTCGCAGATTCTGCCCGTGCACGTGGGCGAGAACACTGCGGCGCTGGAGCTGGCGCGATGCCTGCGCGAGCAGGGTCTGCTGGCGACCGCCGTACGTCCGCCCACGGTGCCGCGCGGCACGGCGCGCCTGCGCCTTTCGGTCACGCTGGCGCACGAGTTGCCGGACCTCCAGTGGGCAGCGGCCCGCATTGGCCAGGCAGCTCGGGAGATGCGGCTGGCATGACGGAGAAACCGCCCATTCTGTTCATTCCCGGCTGGGGCGCGACCGGGCAGGCCTGGGATGGCGTCCGCGACGAATTGCCCGACTCCTGCACGCATGTCTTTAGCTGGGTCGAGGCTCTGCGCGACGAATCCGCGATAGCGGCAGCCCTGTCGAACCGCTCCGAGCCCTGGCTGCTGGTGGGCTGGTCGCTGGGAGCGCTCCTCGCGCTGCGCACGGCGCTGAAGTCGCCCGCTCTTCTGCGCGGCCTGGTGCTTGTATCCGGCACGGCCCGCATGTGCGCCGACCATGGCTATCCCGGCGCGGACCCTCGCGCCCTGCGGACCATGCGAGCACGTCTGTCACGAGATCCAGAGCGGGTCCTTTCCGACTTCGCCGGGGCGTGCCTCGCGCCCGATGGCGACGAAGCGCTTCGAGCGCACTATCTGGATCAAGCGCGACAGTTCCCGGCCACCGAATTGACCCTGGGGCTGGACGCCTTGGCCAGGCTGGATATGCGCGCCCAGTCCGCGACGCTTGCCGTGCCGACGCTGCTCGTCCATGGCGAGCGCGATGCGATCATCCCTGTCGAGAGTGCTCGGGCATTGGCGGAGCAAGCGCCCGGCGCGAGCCTGGAAATCCTGGAGCATCGCGGCCATGCGCTTCCCTTCACCGCGCCGCTTGATCTGGCCCGACTCATCCGGAACTTCACGGCATGAGCAATCAGGCCGTCAAAAAAAGCGCCCTCGCGCGCAACTTCTCCGGTGCCGCGAAACACTATGATGCCTGGGCCACGGCACAAGCCGAGATCGCCTCGGGCCTGGCACACCGCATGGATCGCCGAGAGCCCGCGCTCATGGTTGACCTGGGTTGCGGCACGGGCCTGCTCAGTGCGCTGCTGCTGGAACGCTACCCGAAGGCATCGCTGGTGGGGCTTGATCTGGCGGAGGGCATGGCCGAGGCCTGCCGCAAGCGCTGGAACGGCCTCGACCGTGCCCGTTTCGTCGTGGGAGACGCCGAGGACCCGGCCTGCCTCGTGCGCGGAGCCGATCTGGTCGCGTGCAGCTGCGTCGCCCAGTGGTTCAGCAATCCGACCGGCACGCTGCGCATGTGGGGCGAGGCGCTTGCGCCTGGCGGCATCATGGCCTGCGCGTTCTTGATCCAAGGCTCTTTCGTCGAACTTGAGTCCGCGTACCACCAGGCGCTTCAGGCACGTTTCCAGGGCCTGCGCTTATGGAAAGCGGAAACCGCGCATGACATCGGCAAGGCTGCCGGACTCAGGGTGCTCCATTGCGAGGAGGAAAGCATTCTGGCCGGGTACGACTCCGCCCGCGCCGCCCTGCGCTCGTACAAGCATATCGGCGCGGTATTCCAGGGCCAGCCGGGCCATCGGCCCCTGGGCCCAGCCCAGATGCGCCGCCTGCTGGCCTGCTACGAACAACAGGCCGACAGCCAGGGTCGCGTGACCGTGACCCATCGCGTGCAATACTTCATCGCCGAGAAGCCACGGTAACTCCCGGCATTTTCGTTACCGGCACGGACAGACCGGGACCAGAGCGGACAGCCAAGGCCACGCCATGGCGGCTCGCTCCTCTCGCGGGCTCTCTCCCGACAGGGAGCGGCGCTCCCCGCACTTACCAGCTTTTCCATTTCAAGCGCAACACGCTGTAGGCTGTCCCGCAGGCGTCATGCCCGCATGGTTGGCCTGTTGCTCCCAGAGCATTCTGCAATTGAAATGCGCGGTCCAGGACACGCCTGATCCACAAATAAACGCATCCTGGAGCCGCATCAGTCTCAGCTTCTCCAGGATGCGTATGCGCGCGTCCAGCGCGGCCGAGAATGGAAAAAACCAGGCTGATCAGCTCGGCCAGAGACGGGCATGGAGAGCTGCAAGCTCCATCGCGGCCCATTTGGGAGAATCCGCCGAACAGATGGCCGATGAAACGGCCAACCCGTGCGCCCCGGCCGCGAGCACGATCCGCGCGTTATGCGGTCCTATGCCGCCGATGGCTACCACGGGCCGTCCGGCCAGGACGCTGGCCCTGGCGTATTCGTCCATGTCCCAAGGCGCGGGCGCGTCGGGCTTGGTGCGCGTCGGGAAAACCGGTCCAAGCCCGAAGTAGTCGGCGTCCGTGGCTTTGGCTTCTTCGAGTTCGGCCATGTCGTGCACCGTCAGGCCGATGATCGCCCGGGGGCCGAGCAGCCGCCGCGCATCGGCGTAGGGCATGTCCTGCCTGCCGAGGTGCACGCCGGCCGCGCCGACCGCCAGGGCCACATCGACCCGATCGTTGATGATGAGCGGCGCCCCGGCGGCGTCGCAGATCGGCTTTATGCGCCACGCGCGCTCCAGGAACTCACGGGTCGTGGCCTGCTTCTCGCGCAACTGCACCATTGTGACGCCCCCGGCCAGCGCTTCGGCCACAACCCAAGCGAGATCCCGGCCCATGCAGCCCGCGGGATCGGTGACCAGATAAAGGCGCAGGTCGAGACGCGCGGGCATGGGCCTACCCTGCCCTCAAGCGGGCGAGGATCTCGGCGGCGACCTTTTCCCCCGACAGGAGCATGCCGCCGAAGATGGGTCCCATGCGGTAGGACCCGAACGTCGCGTTTGCGGCCATGCCCGCCACCCAGATTCCCGGAAAGACCTCCCGCGTATTGTCCACGGTGTGCGCCTCGGCCACCTCGGCCCACAGGGATTGCTCGCCTTCGATGCCCCCGGAGGCTGTCGTCAGCCGCACGCTGTTCTTGCGCACGAGCTTCTTGAGAACCTCCACGGCATGGCCCGTGGCTTCGATGACATGGGTGCTGGCGATGGTCACGGGATCCACGTGCAGGCCGGCGATCTCCACGGGCGAGGAGTTGATGACCAAGCCGGTGACGCGCTTAACTCCATTGCTCTCGCGCAGGACCACATCCTCCACGCTCATGCAGTTGAAGACCTTGGCCCCGGCCAGGCAGGCGGCGGAGGCCAGGGCGGTCGTGGCGGTGACCGCGTCGGCCACCCAGTAGCCGGGCTTGTACTCCTTCAGGGGCACGCCGACTTCTTCGAGCAGGTGCTTGCTCTCCGTCTGAACCACGATCATGTTCCAGGTCATGCCTCCGCCCCACATGCCGCCGCCGAGCGACAGCTTGCGCTCGAACAGTGCGACGTTGCAGCCGGCCTGGGCCAGCTTGCGCGCCGCGGTCATGCCGGAGGGGCCGCCGCCGACAATGGCTACGTCGAGCGAAAGGCTCTCCTTGAACTTGCGAAAGTACTCGCTGGCGATCGCTTCGGTGATGATGACTTCGTCGAGGGCCACGACAATTCCTCCAGGCTTGTGGTTACGCTCTCTCCTCGGGGCGAGATCGGCCTGACAGGGGATAGTCATGATGCGAATGGCAACGTAGCGGAGGACGGGCCGAAATGTTCGGCTCTCCGATTCCCTACGGCAGCACGACCTGCGTCAGGTTCCATGGGTATGATCTCAGCCCCGTCCCACTTGGAACGGGGCACCCCAATCGGATTCGGCTTCAGTATTCCACTTGGCTGATCCTGGCAAGGGCGGAAGACTTGCAGCAAGAGACACGACCGGCTTGGCCTGCCCCGCCGCGACCTGCCGCGTATTCGGCTTGGAAAATGTTCGAATTTGTAGTACTGACGACCCGATCTTTCATCGTCCCAACTTTTTCCTTTCCACACCAACCCAATTCTTGGCCGGAGGCAGGCATGAAGAGCGAGAAGCTTGGCGCGCGCATCCGCACGTATCGCGAACGCAAGAACTTGAGCCGCGATGAGCTGGCGCAAAGGTCCGGGCTGTCCCTGGACATTATCAACGCGCTGGAGGAGCAGGACCTCTACCCCTCCCTCGGCCCGCTACTCAAGGTAACGCGCGCTCTAGGCCTGCGCCTCGGCACCTTCATGGACGACGCCGGCAGCACCGACCCGCTCGTCGTGCGCAAGGACCAGCGCAAGCAGGGGCTGGCAATGCACACCCCGCGTCATGGCGAGGCCCTGCGCTTCTACTCCCTGGGCAAGGGCAAGGCCGATCGGCACATGGAGCCTTTCTTCATCGAGATCCTGCCCGAGTCCGCCGCGGACAAGAGCCTGTCCAGCCACGAAGGCGAGGAGTTCATCGTGGTGCACAAGGGCAAGCTCGAGGTCGTCTACGCCAGGCAGACCTACGTGCTGGAGGCCGGCGATTCCATCTATCTCAATTCCGTGGTGCCGCACTGGGTTGGCTGTCACGGCGACGAGCCGGCGGAGATTTACGCCGTGCTCTACTTCCCGGACTAAGGAGGCCCGTCCATGACCAAGGCGCTTCGCGAACTCACCCTTGGCCAGCTCCTCGACGAGACGGTGGCCAAGTACCCCGACATCGACGCCGTGATCTATGTGGACCGGGACTTCCGGCTCACCTGGCGCCAGTTCGGCGCGCTTGTGGACGACCTGGCCAAGGGCCTCATGGCCATGGGCATCGAACCCGGCGAGAAGGTGGCCATCTGGGCCACCAACGTGCCCTACTGGGTCGCGCTCATGTTCGCCACGGCCAAGGTCGGCGCCGTGCTGCTCACGGTGAACACCAACTACAAGCAGAACGAGATCAAGTATCTCCTGTCTCACTCCGAGACGGAGAACCTTTTCATCATCGACGGCTACCGCGACACGGATTACGTGCAGACGATCTACGAGCTCGTGCCCGAGCTCAAGACCGAGCAACGCGGCTTCATGAAAAGCGAGACCTTCCCGCACCTCAAGCGGGTCCTGTTCCTGGGGCCCGAGAAGCACCGGGGCATGTACTCCATCCCCGAGATCCTGTCCCTGGCCTCCATGGTCGACGACGAGGAATACAAGGCCCGCCAGGACAGCCTGTCGCCGCACGATGTGGTGAACATGCAGTACACCTCGGGCACCACTGGCTTTCCCAAGGGCGTCATGCTCTCGCACTACTCGATCCTCAACAACGGCTTCTGGATCGGCGAGAATCAGAAGTTCACGCACAAGGACCGGGTCTGCCTGCCCGTGCCGCTGTTCCACTGCTTCGGCTGCGTGCTGGGCGTCATGGCCTGCGTTAATCACGGCGCGGCCATGGTCCTGCTGGAGACCTTCGACCCGCTGCAGGTCATGGCCAGCGTGGACGCCGAGAAGTGCACGGCCCTGTACGGCGTGCCGACCATGTTCATCGCGGTGCTGGAGCACAAGCTCTTCGAGCGCTTCGACTACTCCTCCCTGCGCACGGGCATCATGGCCGGCTCGCCATGCCCGGTGGAGGTCATGAAGAAGGTCATGGACCGCATGAACATGAAGGACATCACCATCTGCTACGGCCTGACCGAGACCGCGCCGGTGATGACCCAGACGCGCGTGGACGACAGCATCCGCGACCGCACCGAGACCGTGGGCAAGTCCATGCCCGAGATCGAGGTCTGCATCATGGACCCCGAGACCAGGCAGGTCGTGCCGCCCAATACCGTGGGCGAGATCTGCTGCCGGGGCTACAACCTCATGAAGGGCTACTACAACAACGCCAAGGCCACTACCGAGGCCATCGATGCGCATGGCTGGCTGCACTCGGGCGACCTGGGCGTCATGGACGAGCGCGGCTACGTGACCATCACCGGCCGGCTCAAGGACATGATCATTCGCGGCGGCGAGAACATCTACCCGCGTGAAATCGAGGAGTTCCTGTACTCCATGCCGGGCATCCGCGACGTGCAGGTGGCGGGCGTGCCCAGCCGCAAGTACGGCGAGGAGGTCGGCGCGTTCATCATCCTCAAGGAAGGCGCGAACCTGGCCCCCGAGGACGTGCGCGACTTCTGCCGCGGCAAGATCGCCTGGCACAAGATACCCAAGTACGTGGCTTTCGTGCAGGACTACCCCATGACCGCCAGCGGCAAGATCCAGAAGTACAAGCTGCGCGAAATGGCGGCCGAACTGTTCCCCGAGGCCATGCAGTAGGATTGCCTCCGGCGGCCAAAGTGGCCCTTTATCTGGATAGGCCCTTTGGAAACCCCGCCAGGGGAATCATTCCCCTGGACCCCGCGATTTGAATTTGAAAGCGAAGCGGCCCCGGACGAAAATCTGGGGCCGCTTGCGTTTGTATTCTCTTGGCTTTATTGCAGGATGACATTAGTCGAGCAACCCCAATGGCCGGTGGGATATGTGCACGCAGCACATGAGGCGGGGACTGGCTGTTTCTGAATCAGCCAGAGCATTTCGAAGCAAGGACATACGTACTCTGTAGGTCGATCCATCATGAACAGTATTCAAACGGAACTTCCACGTATTATTCGTATCGCGAAGTGGCTGACCTGGGGATCAGTCCTGGCTTTTTTGGTTAAGCTTTCCTCGCTCCTGCTTCTTGCTCCTTCAAGCGTTCTGGGCAACGTACTTTCGCTAGATCCCATAATCCTCTTTTGCTTCTTTCTGTACGTCAGAAGAAGAATCATGGTTAATTGGCTTCTAATCCTAGTGATAGTGTATAATTTAGCTAATATTCTGATGTCCTTGCTTCCCCTGGGGAGCATGGGTTTTTATAGTTCAACATCTATAATCATTATTAGCTTTATTCAGTATTCGCTTATTGCCACAGCCTATGGATTGCTTTTAACACGCGAAGCCAGAAGCTTTTTTACAAAGAAAAAGTCTTAAAGCCTCTTCGCAAGAGTTGGTCTGGT
Source organism: Desulfocurvibacter africanus subsp. africanus DSM 2603 (assembly GCF_000422545.1). Classification (NCBI taxonomy): domain Bacteria; kingdom Pseudomonadati; phylum Thermodesulfobacteriota; class Desulfovibrionia; order Desulfovibrionales; family Desulfovibrionaceae; genus Desulfocurvibacter; species Desulfocurvibacter africanus. The sequence goes on along the minus strand of NZ_AULZ01000026.1, from coordinate 10,004 downwards.
AATGGCATTTCCCTCCCCCAGATCCCAGCCACAAGAGGGCGATGGCCTCCTTGGCCCGCGCATGTCATTAGCAAACCGCTCTAGTCATCCAGCAAATGCTCTGCTCATGAAAAGAGTAGCTGCCAATGTGCATGATCTATTGAGAACAACTCTCTTTCACATCCCCGTATTCATTTTTATTGTTGCACTTCTCATTCTCTTTCAAGAGGAGGGGAGAATTGTCGCCGCTTTGTCTGCTTTTTTCGGAGTCTCAAGTTTTCTTATTCCTTGGCTCTACTTTGCATCTGCCGAGTCTTCGTTTCGACAGGCGACCAAAGGCAAGCGTGCGGAGGGATTCATCGTCGTTGATAAGGCTGGCCGCAGGATAAGCTTTTGCCGGGCAACGCTCCGCCATTTGCTCTTCCTGCTGTGCAGCTTGACCTTTGGCTTGGCTTTCATCCCCCGGTCTCTTCAGCAAAAAAGGCCTGTTCCTGCATGACTACCTGTCCAGAACTCGGGTAGTTCCAAGCACTCCGGCAACCCCAGGTTTCTCACCCAGGTAGATTGCCCTTCACAAAGCAACCCCTTCCCACCCGCACGGCGGAAACGTGGCGCTCGACCTCGGATTGCCCAACGCACCAGAAGAGGACTGCTCCGACCTTGTCAGTTCCCAAACGCAAGGGTGGGCGACATGCTTGGGGCCTGGACGATTTCTGGTATAATAAAATAATTTTCGACGCCGGAAGTGGAATTGACCCCTCTGAATCCGCCGGATAGTCTTCCTATAGTGGAGGACCTCTCATGCGCGCGGAAGGCGTCTTCGCTCTTGGCCTCTGGCGGACAAGGCCCTGGAGGCTGCTGAATCGGCGATTCAATCGCATGATCATCTGCGTGCTCGCCGTCGTCGCACTCGCGGCCTGCGCCGGAGTGGCCAGAAAGAACGCCGTCCCCGAGGACCTCACGACGCAGGCTGTCGTGCCGGGCATGGCCGACGTTCGCTATCGCTCCGGCATTGACCAGAAAGAAATCCTACGCGAAGGCATCGCATCCTTTTATCGCGAGCAGGCCTATCTCGCGTCCCGTGGACACCGTGAGGCGATGCCGCCAGCGGTGTTCCTGGCCATTTCAGGCGGCGGCGACAACGGCGCCTTCGGCGCAGGCCTCCTTAACGGCTGGACCGTCGCCGGCAACCGGCCGGAATTCAAGCTTGTGACCGGCGTAAGCACCGGAGCGCTCATCGCTCCGTTCGCATTCCTTGGGCCGGCATACGACGACGAACTCAAGCGGTTCTACACGACCGTATCGCCCTCGGACGTCGCAATTCGACGCTGGTTCCTGGCCGCGATAACCAGCGACGCCCTGACCGACAATGCACCGCTCTGGAAGCTTGTGGAAAATGCGGTGGACCAGGCGCTGCTGGATGCCATCGCCGTAGAGTACGAAAAAGGCAGGCTGCTCCTGGTCGCCACCGTGGATCTGGACGCCCGCCAATCCGTGCTTTGGAACATGACGAAAATCGCAGCAAGTCGCGATTCCAAGGCGCTCGACCTGTTCCGTTCCATCCTGATCGCCTCCGCCGCGATCCCTGTCGCCTTCCCGCCGGTGATGATCGACGTCGAGGCCCACGGCCACGAATACCAGGAGATGCACGTGGACGGCGGCACCATGTCGCAGGTCTTCGTCTATCCGCCCTCCCTTCGTGTGGGGGAGACAAGCGATAAATACCACGTGGTCCGCGAGCGCAAGCTCTACGTGATCCGCAATGCCCGCCTTGACCCCGAGTGGGCCTCGGTCGAGCGCAGGACCATGACCATCGGCGAACGGGCCATCTCCTCGCTCATCCACACCCAGGGGATTGGGGATCTGTACACGATCTACCTGACCAGCAAGCGCGACGGCGTGGACTACAATCTCGCGTTCATCCCGGCGAGCTTCGATGCGCCGCACCAGGAAAATTTTGACACCGAGTACATGCGCGCGTTGTTCCGGACCGGTTTCGACATGTCGGCGAAGGGTTACCCGTGGGAAAAGACGCCGCCCGGCTTCTGAGGCTAAGGCGGGAGTCATGCGTGGATTGTTGATGAGAATCTTTGGAGAGGTCCGGGCCTGCATCGGACCCGAAATCACGAAACAAACCCAATTGCCCGCAAGCCCTTGCGCATGAGGGGTTGAGCAGGCATCGCACATTGCGTGCGCGCTCTCTAACCGCCAAGGACTTGCGAGGCCAGGGCGGGCTAAGGCCTTCTCGGCTCCTATTCAAGATGCCTTGGCTGTGCGCCAATGAATTGCGCGTCCAAGGCGCGCCCGTGCCTTCAACTCTTCTTCAGTCGAGCTTGGCGCATATGCCCGCGAGTATCTCGCTCTCCAAGGCGTGCGTGGGGAAGCACTGAAAGCCTAAGATGTCCTTGGCCCCCATGGAGCTGGTGAACTCAAGGCGGGCCTAGGAGAGCAGCGTCGTCAGCCACTCGCTATCTTTCTGCTGTCTGCGCAAGAAGTCACGCGTGAGCTGATACGAGGCCGAGGCGGTTATTCTGGTCCGGCCGTCTTCCAGGGGCGTGAGCAGTACGGTCGCCTTGCCAGTCAGCTGAGCGGTGCGTTCGGAGCGGGTGAGTTTTTTGTTGTCCATGGTCTCGTACTTCACGTGACTAGTCGACGCCTTGAAATCGTATTCGCACCGGGTCCAGTATTCCTGCACCCAGCTCTGCACCGATCCGCAGTCGATGAGCGCGTCGGGCTGAGCAGGGGTGAAGCTGGCGTGAATGACGCGGGAATCCCTGGCCACGATGCCAAGGTCGTAGGACTTTCCGGACAGGTAGGCCACGGTGGCTTCCCAAGTCGCGTCCGGGCCGTGCGCGACCACAATGGATAGTGGGGACAGATCCGCCGGAGGGACTGGGGGGGTGTAGGTGTAGGCACCCCTGGTACAGGAGGCGCAGACGCAGACGAGCACTAGCGGCAGCAGGCCCAAGGCGGCCGGCAATTTGTGGTAATAGCGGCTAGTGGCTCTCATGGTTTTCTGGTCGGTATTCACAGCAGGTTAACAGGTCAGTCTGCCTCAACAGCACTGCCCCCTGACCTGGGCAATCAACCGACCTCGGCAACGGGCCTGCCCAGGATCTCCTCGACCTTGGCCACCAGGCCGTCCAGGTCCGCCGGCCCCACTATCAGGTATGTGTCGCCGTCATACAGGCAGAGCACGCGATGCTGCCGAGTGAGCACCATGGCCGTGGCGCCCGTGGGCAGGAGGTACTGACCTGCGCGGTAGGGGCCGAAGCTCATGCCGCTCTGCTTCTCCACCAAAGCAACGTCCTGGTCGCGCTTGAGATTCGAGAGGAAGGCCTGCTTGACCTCCTGGGCGAGCATGGCCTTGTGCACGAAAGGATCGGCCATGGCCAGCACGCCGTCGGTTCCGGCCATGATCCGCGCCCGACCCGGCACCACATAGAGCACGTAGTGGCTGATGAGCAGGAGCGGGATGAACATGATGAGCATGACCACGCCGGAGGTATACATGCCGCCCCGGAAGAACCAGGTCGTGACACCGCCCACCAGAACGGCGAACAGCAGAAAGAAAATCACCACCAGTGGCGGCATGCCCACGGGGAATTCGGCGGGCGGCTGGAGAGTTTTTTCGTCCTGGTTCACTATTGGCTCCTTTCTTTGATATGCATCACGGACTGGGAGGACTCCCGACTGTACGGTCGTCTCAACGACGGGATCGAACGAGCCTCCCCGCAAGGGGGAGAAAGACGGCCCGGCGGGCCAACCGGACTTCCAACCAAAGGAGCGACCTTTATGTTTTGTTACCAATGTGAGCAGGCGGCCAAAGGCGAAGGATGCACCAAGATCGGTGTATGTGGCAAGCAGCCGGAAGTCGCGGATCTGCAGGACCTTACGGCCTATGTCCTGCGCGGCCTGTCCCTTGTGGCCCTGGAAGGCCGCAAGACCGGCAACGTGGTTGCCGAGGCCGACCAGTATACCGTGGCACTGCTCTTTTCCACGCTGACCAACGTTAACTTCGATCCCGAGTACTTCGTCAACGCCATCAGGCAGATCGTACGCTACCGGGACGAACTGCGCGCCATGATCGAAAACACGGGCCGCGACCTGCAGCTGCCCGAAGGACCGGCCACTTTCGAGCCTGCTGCGGACAGCGAAGGCGTCATTCGGCAGGCTCAGGGCAAGGGGCTCAAGAACTACCCCACCAACGACCCCGACATCGCCTCGCTCATGCACACCGTGCTTTTCGGCCTCAAGGGCGTGGCAGCCTACACCGACCATGCTCAGATCCTCGGCGTGAAGGACGAGGAGCACTACAAGAACTTCCACGAGGCCCTGGCCGCAGGCTGGGACGGCAAGGAGCGCGGGCTTCAGGAGTGGGTCGGCCTGGCCCTCAAGGTCGGCGAGCTGAACCTCAAGGCCATGGAGCTGCTGGACAAGGCCAACACCGGCGCCTACGGCAACCCCGTGCCGACGCAGGTGCCGCTAGGCCACCGCAAGAACAAGGCCATCCTCATCTCGGGCCACGACCTGCGCGACCTGCACATGCTGCTGGAGCAGACCAAGGGCAAGGGCATCGACATCTATACCCACGGCGAGATGCTGCCCACCCACGGCTACCCCGAGTTGAAGAAGTTTGATCACTTCTACGGCAACTGGGGAACGGCCTGGCAAAACCAGCAGAAGGAATTCCCGACCTTCCCCGGCGCGATCCTCATGACCACCAACTGCCTGCAGCGCGCCCAGCAGAGCTACGAGCACAACCTGTTCACCACCGGCCTGGTGGGCTGGCCCAGCGTGACGCACATCGAAGCCGATAGCACGGGCTACAAGGACTTCTCGCCGGTCATCAACCGCGCCCTGGAGCTGCCCGGCTTCACCGAGGACGAGGATCGCGGCCATGTCATGGTCGGCTTCGGCCACGATGCTGTGCTCGGCGTGGCGGACAAGATCATCGACGCGGTCAAGTCCGGGGCCATCAAGCACTTCTTCCTGGTGGGCGGCTGCGACGGCGCCAAACCAGGCCGCAACTACTACACCGAGTTCGTGGAGAAGGCCCCCAAGGATACGGTCATCCTGACCTTGGCCTGCGGCAAGTACCGCTTCTACGACAAGGACCTGGGCACCATCGGAGGCCTGCCGCGGCTCATCGACATCGGCCAGTGCAACGACTCCTACTCGGCCATCCAGATCGCCGTGGCCCTGTCCAAGGCCTTCAACGTGGGTGTCAACGAGTTGCCTCTGTCCATGATCCTGTCCTGGTACGAGCAGAAGGCCGTGGCCATCCTGCTGACCCTGCTGGCCCTGGGCATCAAGAACATCCGCCTCGGACCCTCGCTGCCGGCGTTCATCACTCCCAACGTGCTCAACTTCCTGGTGCAGAACTACGACATCAAGCCCATCAGCACCCCGGATCAGGACCTGGAAGCCATCCTGGGCAATAAGGCTGCCTAGCCGTAAACGCACAAGAGAGGGCTAAGTCCTCTCCCGAATAACGGAAAACCCCGTCGGATAAAATCCGATGGGGTTTTCCGTTCCCTGGCGGGCGGCAATTAATTTATCCGTTTCAGCTCAATTTTCTTCCTTTTTTGACGTGCATCACGGACCGGGAAGGCTCCCGAATATACTGTCGACCCAACGACGAAATCGAACGGGCATCCCGCCCTCAAAAAAGGCCCGGCGGGCCTACCCGATTTTCAACTTAAGGAGCGACCCAATGTCCATGTTCTGTTATCAGTGCGAGCAGGCTGCCAAGGGCGAAGGATGCACCAAGATCGGCGTGTGCGGCAAACAGCCCGACGTGGCGGCCTTGCAGGATCTCGTGATCTGGTGTTTGCGCGGCCTGGCCCTCGTGGCCGTGGAGGCCCGCAAGGCCGGTGTGCCCACCCGCGAAGCCGATGAACTTGCGGTCAAGGGCCTCTTCGCGACCCTGACCAATGTGAATTTCGATCCCGAGTACTTCGAGCATCTCGCCAGCGACATCATCCGCGAGCGCGAGAGCCTCAAGGCCAAACTCGCGCCTTCGGGCGTGGTCGGCATGCTCAAGAACGGCATCGCCAAGCTGACCGGCAACGGCGATACCGCCGGCGGGAAGTTCGAGCGCGGCCCGGCAGCCTACACCCTGCCCAGCGGCATCGCTTCCATGGTCGCCGACGGCGAGAAGTTCGCCGGCCTCAAGTCCTACCCCACGGACAACGCGGACATCGCCTCGCTCATGCACACGGTGCTCTTCGGCATCCGCGGCGTGGCCGCCTACGCCGACCACGCCCAGATTCTGGGCCAGTGCGACGAAGGGCTGTACGCCTTCCTGCACGAAGCTCTGGCAGCAGGCTGGGACGGCGTTCAGCGCGACCTCGGCGCATGGGTCGGCCTGTCCCTCAAGGTCGGCGAGTACAACCTCAAGGCCATGGAGCTGCTTGATGCGGGCAACACCGGGACCTACGGCCACCCTACGCCCACCAAAGTCCCGCTCGGCCACCGCAAGAACAAGTGCATTCTCGTCTCGGGTCACGACCTCAAGGACCTGCACATGCTTCTTGAGCAGACCAAGGGCAAGGGCATCGACATCTACACCCACGGCGAGATGCTGCCCACCCACGGCTACCCCGAGCTGAAGAAATACGAGCACTTCTATGGCCACTTCGGCACGGCCTGGCAGAACCAACACAAGGAGTTCCCGACCTTCCCTGGCCCCATTGTCATGACCACGAACTGCATCCAGAAGCCGCAGGGCGCATACGAAAAGAACATCTTCACCACCGGCCTGGTGGGCTGGCCCGGCGTGCCGAGCGTGCCGGCCGACGCGCGCGGCGACAAGGATTTCTCGGATGTCATCCGGCGCGCCCAGGAAATGCCCGGCTTCACTGACGACCAGGACAAGGGCGGCGTCATGGTCGGCTTCGCGCGCAACGCCGTGCTCGGCGTGGCCGACAAGGTCATCGAGGCGGTCAAGTCCGGAGCCATCAGGCACTTCTTCCTCGTGGCCGGCTGCGACGGCGCCAAGCCCGGCCGCAACTACTACACCGAGTTCGTGGAGAAGGCCCCCAAGGATACGGTCATCCTGACCCTGGCCTGCGGCAAGTTCCGCTTCTTCGACAAGGACCTGGGCACCATCGGCGGCCTGCCGAGGCTGCTCGACATCGGCCAGTGCAACGACGCCTACTCGGCCATCCAGATCGCCGTGGCCCTGTCCAAGGCCTTCGGCGTGGGCGTCAACGAGCTGCCCCTGTCCATGGTCCTGTCCTGGTACGAGCAAAAGGCAGTGGCCATCTTGCTGACCCTGCTGCACCTGGGCATCACGAACATCAGGCTCGGGCCCACGCTGCCGGCCTTCCTTACGCCCAACGTGGTCGACTTCCTGGTGCAGAACTACAACATCAAGCCCATCACGACCCCGGACCAGGACCTGGAAGCCATCCTGGGCGCGCAGGCCGTGGCCTAGCTGAATACGCACCGCAAAGCCTCTCCCGATAACGGAAAGCCCCGCCGGATAAGAATCCGGCGGGGCTTTCCCGTTTAGAGCAATTTGCGTTTGAACTGAGAGAGGGCGCTGCCCTCTCTCAGGCTCTCTCCCGGCAGGGAGCGGCGCTCCCTGCACCCCCATTTTTCATTTAATTTGCAAGGTGCTGTAGCGGCAAGCTTACTGGATATGCCTCCGGCGGCCAAAGGGGCCTTTTATCTGGATAGGCCCTTTGGAAACCCCGCCAGGGGTGACGCCCCCCTGGACCCGCGATGTTTGGATGAATGCCCGCAAGGCCCGGCATTCATCCAAGATAAGCTATTATTCGCAAGCTCGGACGTCTGCCGCCCGGCTGGCGCGGAGCGCGGTGCAATTTAGAAATATGGGGTCCAGGGGGCCGCGCTCCCTGGTGGGTGGGGTTCGGGGAGGGCAAAGCCCTCCCCGATTCTCTTAGCCTTTCTGCTACAGCAGCCAGACGTCCACGAGACTGCCGGCCTTGAGGCCTTCCAGCCGGGCATCCATGACGATGAGCCCTTCGGCCTGGAGCATGGTCTTGAGCAGGCCGGACTTGCCCAGCCTTGGCAATGCCAGGGGCGGCTGTCCGGGACGCTGCTGGAGGCTAACGCGCAGGTAGTCCTCGCGGCCGGCCTTGGAAGCCACGTTGCGGGCCAGCTCGGCTTGGCGCATGGGGCGGCGCGCTGGGTCGAAGGCCGCCGGGTCGCCGGCCAGATGACGCAGGAAAGGCATGCCGAAGGCGTGCATGACCACCTGGGCCGAGGTGACCTGTCCGGGCAGACCCCAGATGGGCTTGCCGGCCACGCTGGCCAGGATGGTCGGCTTGCCGGGGCTGACCTGCACGCCGTGCGCGAGGATTTGGCTGTTCGGGAGTTTGCCGATGGCCTCCACAGTAAGGTCGCGCGTGCCTACGGAACTGCCGCCCGAGAGGAAGAGCATGTCGCATTCGGCCAGTCCGCGCCGCAGTGCATCCACGATGACATCCAACCGGTCGGGCACACGTTCCAGGGCCACGGGTTCGGCTCCGGCCTCGGCCACCAGGGCGCAGACCGCGACGGTGTTCACGTCGCGCACCTGACCCACTCGCGGCGTGGCGCTAATGTCCACCAGCTCGTCGCCAGTGGACAGCACGGCCACGCGCGGCCTGCGGTGCACCAGGGCCGCATCGATCCCCAAGGCCGCCAGAAAGCCGATCTCCTGGGCGCGCAGACGCGTGCCGCGCGCCAGGGCCGTCTCGCCCGCCTTGGCGTCCTCGCCGCGCAGCATGACGTTGTCGTGCGGGGCCAGGGACTTGCGGATCTCGATGGTTCCGCTGCCCAGCTCCTGGGTATGCTCGATCATGACCACGGCATCGGCGCCCTCGGGCAGGATGCCGCCGGTGGTGATGGCCGCGCATTCACCCGACTGGATGGAAAAATCGGGAACGGCGTCGATGCGTAAACTGCCCGCGCTCTCCAGATAAGCCGGGTTGCCCTCGGACGCGCCGAAGGTGTCAGCCGCGCGCACGGCGTAGCCGTCCATGGACGACCGGTCCGCCAAAGGCAAATCCTCGCGGGCCGCGACGTCCTTGGCCAGCACCCGGCCATGGGCGGCTGAAAGCTCGGCATGCTCCGCGCCTAGAGGTGGGAAAGAGGTCAGTATCTCTCGAAAGCGGGCCGTGGAGACGACTTCGAAGAATCCGTGGGTCATGTGGGTCCGCCTAGTTTCCGGGTCCGTGAATTCAAGGGGTTTGGCTGCCAGGCCAATGGAATACGATACTCGCCGCGGAGGGTCCAGAGGCGAGAAGGAGTACCACGCCGACAACTTCAAGGCTTGGTCCACCTCGCCTGTGCCCTGGTCCTCCTCCGACGGTATCTATGAGATGGCTTCCAGTGTTAACAGGCCCAACCTATAGATTCTTAATGACTCTGCACGGATTGCCCGCGGCGACTACATTGGCGGGTATATCCTTTATCACGACGCTCCCTGCACCTATCGTCACGTTATCTCCGATTGTCACCCCAGGACAGATTATTGCGCCACCCCCAATCCAGACATTGTTGCCTATGACAATCGGCTTAGCGAATTCCTTTCCCGTAAGTCGTTCCATGGGGTCAACAGGATGAGAAGCGGTATAGATTTGGACATTTGGCGCTAGCAGGACATTGTCGCCGATTGTAACCATATTCACGTCAAGTATGGTACATCCGAAGTTGGCATAGAAGTTTTCACCAACCTGGATGTTATAGCCATAATCGCAATTGAAAGGTGCTTCGATATAAAAGGCACCCTTGGCGTTTATAAGCTGTTTTAGAATAGTCTGCTTTTTTTCTTTTTCAGTTGGTCTTGCATGATTAAACTCAAACGTTAAATTTCGAGCATAATCTCTTTCCCCGACCAACTCTTCATCGCCGCCATAATAAAGATCACCCGCCAACATCTTTTCTTTCTCGGTTCTGGCCATTACTCACCGTCTCTTTAGAGCAGATTGCTTTTAAGACGCCCGCTCCGGCGTTGACGGCGCAAGTGAATTGCGCCTACGCCTACGCGGCGGCAAGCCATGCCGACGCAT